>NZ_FLUY01000654.1 GCF_900092655.1 Candidatus Thiosymbion oneisti | reverse complement strand
CGATGAGCATTCATTTTGGACTGGCGTGATTTTACCCTCGCTTAGCTCACCACGCAGGCAATTTTGCAAGGTGCCCTATATACGCACATGAAGCACCGATCTCCCTTCGCTTTTTCCCTGATGCTTCTCCTTCTGGCACTTCCATGCCTCGCGGAGACTACGGATAACCCATGGGCTGAAATTAGATATGCGTTATTCTCCAGGTTCGAAAGCATATCGAGCAAAACAACTCGCGATGACCTGTCGCCGTCCCTACTAGATTCATTGCGGAAGTATGATGGGCGTCTCGTTGAGAAAGAGAAACCCGATTCTTTCAACGAAGATCATATTCGAGTGATGTTACGCCTTGCGGGGCTAAGACGACAATTGGAGTACGCCGATCCTTATTTCATTCTGCGCGATTTATTACCATTCTTCCAAGGTCTTCGATTAAACATTGATATTCGTGAAGATCTCGCATCCGAATATCTTGCTATTGATCTCCCATGGTGCACGATTGAGTTATTGGCCCCTGTACGCGATTCCGTGACCAAACGTGGTACTAGGCTGCTTGTCAAGGCGGAGAAAGCAATCGATATTATTCGAGATGAAGTACGGAAGTCTATTAGTACCGACAGCATATATTCCAAAGCGTCTCCTCCAGCCGAGCGTCTAATCGATCTAATTGGTATTCCCCCGGCCTCGGTTGGCTCATACGACGAACTGCCGAACTATAGTGATGCTATAACTTCTGAGGATAATGATGCTTCTTTGACAGCTTCAGGGAATGAGCTGTCGTTGAATGGTACGCCTGGGGAAAGCAGAGAGCTTTCATCGCGCGTTCGACTCGTGGATCTTCCACGTGAACCCGTGTTGCTCGCGTTGCTGAGACACACAACTACCCCATCTCAGTATAAAACGCTTGATTTTCCACGAACGCATCAAGTCGAGCCACTTCATACCACGGCTCATCAGGCAGAGTCGCTAGAGCGCCTGCTGGAATTTGCACAACAATCTCAACAGATATCGGTAGATCAAATCTACGACATTGGTATCCCCGAACAAATTTCTTTTGGCGATATTGCATTGAATGCCGGGCTAATCGAGGGAGATCCAGACCAAACCACTACCCTAGACCGTTCACGCCTGGTAAGAGAACGCCTACGCCTAGATTACGCGTTGCCTATTGATGATGGTCTAGTGTTGGTGTTTCGTATCTCTAGACGTTCCTTGATCAGTGAATCAACATTAATCTTCGTTGCACAGAAAGATACTTCAGACCCTCAGCTTTTCGGTTTCCCTCGGCTGGGATGGGTTAATGTTCGCCTGATCCCGAAGCAAGGAGATGCGGGGGAAGAAATATTGGTCTTCTCAGAGCGAGCCGGCTCAGGAGGTTTTCTTACCACTCAGACTTTTATGCCCCAATTAGGATCGATCACGACCATAGCCTCAGCCTTGTACCATGGGTCCGTTCATTTCTTGCAGCTCGATGACGATAGCAATCTAGAAATTGTAGTAGCAGATAGCCGTGGGGACAGGCGTTACCAAGACTGCATGGCATGTCCTTTCCCACGCACAGCGTACCTATTAGACTGGGATGAGCAGTCTACCGCATATAGAATAGTTGGTAATATCAATGGAGGAACCGATGAGGCGATTAGGCATTTTCGCGGCTTTTTTGGCGTGTCTATGGAGATGTATCAGAGTATACAATCTGAAGAACTTAATGCGCTACTAGCCGATACGTTGCGTAATGGTTTGGATCGAGAAGATATGCCCGCGCTAGGAACTCTATTTGATCAAGTAGATTACTTGATGACAGAGGGTTACTATGAGCAAGCACTGAAAATCCTGGACCGTTTAACGGGCGCTTATTCGCAGTCTCAGGGGTCGGAGGTAGCGGATATGGTGTATGCGGCTGCTCAGATAGAGCGAATGCTCATTCTTCATATGATGAGACAGTATGATAAAGGATTGCGCTTGGCGGAAGATCCCATTTTGCAGAAAATCCTTGCATCGATGGAAGAGGTACGGGGCAATTTTTACAATAGAGTAGTGATAAATGCCTTGCCACTAGGAAACTATGATTCCGCCTATCAAGCAATAGAAAAATGGCATGAGAGTGAGCCGGCCCAAGAAGCGGTTCGGGAAGGCAATCTGTCGCGTTTCTTGATGTATGTCGGTGACTTCGAAGCCGCTTATGGCGCATCAAGACGGGCGCTAAACGAAGCGATCTGGTCATCCGAGGGAACTGGCGTTCACACGAAGGAAATAAGCAAGCTCGCTCTATTGAGCTTTCGGTTGGGGAATTTTGTTGAAGCGATAGACTGGTTGAGTCGCACTATGCGCGATGCACGCGATTTTTCGTACTCAGGGCACATTGCCTCTCTCTTGGTGAAGGGTTCCGAGCTGGCACTTGAACTGGGGAACCCTGCCGTTGCGATAGCCCTATTGGATACGAGTTTGTCGGCTGTCAGGGAGGAAGGATGGGAAACTGATGGGCCCACATTTTTCTTGGCATACGGCAGGGCCCTCGAGCTGAGCGGACGTCCTGTGGAAGCCAGACGATGCTTTGCAGCGGCAGCCTCTATTGCAGAAAAATCTCGGGGCCATAGCCATGTTGCTGCATTATCGGAGATGGCCCGAATCGACGAAACAATGGGAGATATGGAGAGTGCATTACCTCTCTCCGAAATGGCGTTCAGCGCAATACTCGAAGGTCGTCAGCGTGTGGGCAATGAGACATTCAAGTTGAGCTTCATAGCGGAGGCATCCGATATCGCGGAGCAGCATTTTAGATTACTTAGACAAACGGGGGTCGGAGCGGATCGAATATTCGACGCCGTGGAAAATTGGAGGTTGCAGGTTTTTCGGGATTTCTATGAATCTCGGTTTCCTGTGGTGATTAAGGGTACCTCGATCATAGATGAAGTTAGAGATTATTTGGACCTGCACGAAGCATTTATTCAGTATTCGATAGGGAAGGAGGAATCTTTTGTTATTGTTGTTCAGCGAGAACATACCCGGTTGATGGCTCTAGATGTTACAGAGGAGGACATCAACCAGTTGATTTCTACGATCTGGTATTATATGGACTTATCGAATCCGGAATCAAAGGCGTATATTTCAACAAACCGAGTTCCATTGCGTCTCCGTCGTACCCTCGAAACATTATATGACGAATTAATTCGACCGTTGGCTCTGCAGAAAAACATTCGAACTATAGCTGTATCGCCGGGCAAAGTGCTCTCTGGATTACCTTGGGGTGCACTTTTGAGATCAGACCACGGACTGATCGATGCAGTCCTGACGGCATTGGGTCGACCGCGTTTGCGGCCCTTATATGAGAGTCTCGCTGTGGCGGTCGTTCCGTCTGCCAGAATGCTGATGGAGGGGAAGGAGAAAGAAGCCAGAAGACGCGGAGTAAATAATCGGGCACTGTTGGTTGGAGTTTTTAGTGGAGTCGATGTGGAAAAGACTAACACACCCTCTTTTGTGCTTAAGACTTCAACAAGAGAAGTAACACAATTAAAATTCAATCCTCTACAGCATGGTTCTATTGAAATAGAGCACGTAGCTGATCTATTGGGCGATGCCAGAACACAAGTGCTTTTGGATCGTGATTCAGTATCGGAACTCAGAAACCCCTTGGGTCAGAAAGTAAGTATAGCAACACGGGAGAACATTATTGCGGCTTTGTCCGGAGCAAATATAGCTCACTTTGTGGCGCATGCAGTGTTTGATCCTGTAGTTCCTATGGAATCGAAAATTTTCGTTGATGATCCTGATGCGAAATACGGTATTATTAAAGCCAAAGATTTTTTGCAGATGGATTTGCGACATGTCGACCTTATAGTTTTGTCAGCATGCCAAACGGGAGTTATAAAACCAGAGATCGCAGGGGAACCTTTCGGATTTCTTCGTGGACTAATGGACGCAGGTGTGAAGACTAACATATTGACTCAATGGTCGGTAGACGACGAAGCAACTGCGTCGTTGTTTATGAGATTCTACGAGTATTTTGAGCACCACTCGGCGGCGGAATCATTGAGGCGTGCAGCATTAGATGTTCGTGAGATAAAAAGGCATCCATTTTTCTGGGCAGCCCCTACTGTATACGGGTGGTGGAAATAAAGATAATCCAGAGCAGGTAGTGTTAGATTATTAAGTGGTAGGGGGTAGCGGTAAATCCCTAACTGGTGGAGTGGCCGATAGCCTAACCGGATCGCCCTTCACCATTTAGAGATTTACCACCACCGCGGAACGGACCTTGCCGGTGATCGATGCCATCCTGCGGCAACAAGGCAGGCACCGAACCCATGATGTCAATGCCCTCGGCGCCATCACCGTCGAGACCGCCGCCGAGGGTATCCGCAGGCTGGTCGAGGCCCCCGAGGTAAAGGCGGTATTCCAGCTGGATTGAGATCCCGAGCCAAGATTCACCGAGTTGAAAACTGAGATGCCGTCAACCGATCCGGTGAGACAGGCGGGTCCGTACTGGGTGAGAGGCTGTCTAAAAAAAGGCCGTAGGCCATAGTCTGGAGTAGGCTGGGTTGAGGAACGAAACCCAGCGTTTACGAGCAAGCCTGGTTTGCTTAGGTCTCGTCCCTCGACCCAGCCTACCGGCTTAAAATCAATGGGTTAGTTTTTAGACAGCCTCTCAGGCCCGGTCGCACGCCGGCGGCTGAATGCACTCAGGTATCCGGGCGGGACTGATGAAAGGCACCGTAGATCCGTTGTGCCAGGGCGTGGCTGATACCTTCGATTCGGGCGATGTCCTCCACCGCGGCCCGGGCCAGACCTTGAAGACCGCCGAGCTGACGCAGCAGACGCTGACGACGCTTGGGCCCCAGGCCGGGAATCTCCTCCAGAACGGATCTGGTACGGGCCTTGGCGCGCCGCCGGCGGTGTCCGATAACGGCGAACCGGTGTGCTTCGTCCCGGATCTGTAGCACCAGATGCATCGCCGGCGAGTCCGCCGGGAGGATAAGGGCCGTGCTCCGGCCGGCCGGCCAGAGCTGTTCGGTGCCGGGCCTGCGATCCGGGCCCTTGGCAACGCCGACCAGGGTGACGCCCGAGACCGCCAACTCCCGGAGGGCCTCCTGGACAGTGCCCAATTGACCGCGCCCGCCATCGATGAACAACAGATCCGGACGCGGATACTCCCCCTGTTTGATCCTGGTGTAGCGACGGATCAGGGCCTGATGCATGGCGGCATAGTCGTCGCCCGGTGTAACCCCTTCGATATTGAAGCGCCGGTAGTGCGACTTGCACGGCCCCTCCCGGTCGAACACTACGCAGGAGGCCACGGCGCGCTCGCCTCCGGTATGGCTGACGTCGAAGCACTCCATGCGCTCCGGTAGTTCCTCGAGCGCCAAGGCCTCACGCAGGGCCTCGAGGCGTTGCGTGTAGCCGGCCTGGCTGCCGAGCCGAGACCGGAGCGCCAAGGTCGCGTTGCCGCGCGCCATCTCCAGCCACCGCGCCCGCTCCGAGCGTACCCGTGCCTTGAGCGCCACCCGCCGCCCGGACCGCTCGCTGAAAGCGCTCTCCAGCAGGTCTTTATCTTCCGGGTCCGGACTCACCAGAATCTGCGGCGGGATCTCCTTATCGGCATAGAACTGGGCGAGAAAGGCCGCAATCACGGCGGAGCGCTCCACCCCTTCCGGCGTCTTGGGAAAGAAGGTCTTGTTGCCCAGGTTGCGACCGGAGCGGATAAAGAAGACCTGGACGCAGGCGAGCCCCCCCTCCTGCACGCAGGCAACCAGGTCTAGGTCCCCGCCCTTCCCACTCACGAACTGGCGCTGCTGGATGCGGCGCAGGGTCGCGATCTGGTCGCGCAACACCGCCGCCCGTTCGAACGCCAGGGACTCGGACACCTGTTCCATGCGCTCCGCGAGCTCCTCTACCACCTCATCGGTGCGTCCTTCCAGAAACTTGATGGTGTGGTCCACGTCATCCGCGTAGTCTTCCGCGGTCACCAGGCCGACGCACGGGCCGCTACAGCGCTTGATTTGATACTGCAGACAGGGCCGGGAGCGGTTGCGGAAGAAGCTGTCCTCACATTGGCGGACGGGAAACAGCTTCTGCAGCAGCTGCATGGTCTCGCGTACCGCCCAGGCGCTTGGGTAGGGTCCGAAGAAGCGGTCGCCGCCTTTGCGTGGGCCGCGGTAGAAGGCCAACCTTGGGAACCCGTCGCGGACCGTCAGCCGAATGTAGGGATAGCTCTTGTCGTCCCTGAGCAAGACGTTGTAACGCGGCTGGAGGGACTTGATGAGGTTGCTCTCGAGCAGCAGGGCCTCGCCTTCGGTGCGGGTTACGGTGAACTCGATGTCCGCGACCTGCGCGACCACCGCCTGGAGGCGCCGGTTCAGTGCGCGGGAAAAGTAGCTTGCTACCCGACGCTTGAGGTCTTTGGCCTTGCCGACATACAGGACGGTGCCCGACTCGTCCAGCATCCGGTAGACGCCCGGACGCGGCGGAATCTGCTTTAAGGATCCGCGCGGATCGGATATCGCCATCGGTTATCCATTGGCATCCGGCAAAAAATGCCCGCGGGTCCAACCGAAACTAGGCTGCAACGCTTACGACGCAGGCTCGCGGTTGGACCCCGTCCGGAGGATACGGACCGCTCAGGAATTCTCCTTAGATCAGATCATGGCGAAAGGCCAGGCGCGTCAGCTCCGCATCCGTCTTCACCTGTAGCTTCTCATAAACGCGCCGGCGGTAGGTGCTGACCGTTTTCGGGCTCAAGGAAAGGCTGTTGGAGATCTCCATGGTCCGCCGGCCGTCGATGATCAGCATGGCGATCTGCATCTCGCGGGAAGACAACTCCTCAAACGGGGTCGAGGCAGCACCTTGCCAGCCCGCCAGCATGTGCTTACGGGCAATGCTCGCGGACACATACGGAAAACCGCTACTGACCGCACGCACTGCCTCGATCATCTCCTTGGCGGGGCAACCCTTGGTGAGGTAGCCCGTCGCGCCGGCCTCGTTGAGACGCGCCGGGAAGGGGTCATCGTCGAGCATCGTGAGCGCAATCACCCTGGTATTCGGAACCAGGCGGACCATACGCCGGGTCGCTTCGATACCGCCCATCCCCGGCATCTTGATGTCCATTAGAACCACGTCCGGAGCGATTTTACTCGCTACCCTCAGGGCAGAATCCCCATCCGCCGCCTCGCCCACGACATCCATGTCCCCAACTTCCTTTAAGATATGGCGGATACCTGTTCGCACCAGCTCGTGATCGTCGACCAGAAGGATCTTGATCATATGCGGTCTCCACCCGCTGCGGTTGTTCCTTTTTCGTAATTATTTTCAGATAGTTATCTGGATTAATTGGCGGAGAGGGTGGGATTCGAACCCACGGAAGGCTGACGCCTTCACTTGATTTCGAGTCAAGCCCGTTCAACCGCTCCGGCACCTCTCCGGGTTGCCGCGGTCCTGGTGATAGTCGCAGCGAGTAAAAAATTATAACCGCTTCCAGCTACCCCGGCACCATAGCAGGAGGGATCTTTTCCCTCCAGACAACGCCAAATCATTCAAGATCGCTGACTCCGTGCCTTCGCGTCGACGCCGTTTAGCGTATGATTCGTCGCCAGACCAGGTCGACATTTGGATTCGTTCCTATGCTCAAAGAGACGATCGCTTTTATCGGCGGCGGCAATATGGCTGCTAGCCTCATTGCCGGTCTCCTGACCGATGGGTACGATTCCCGGAGGCTGGTGGTGGGTGATCCCGATGCGTCCAAGCGCGATGTATTGGCTGCCCGCTTCGGTGTGAGAACCACGGGGGACAATGCCGAGGCGGTGGACGGCGCCGATCTCGTGGTCCTGAGTGTCAAGCCGCAACTGGCCCGCCGGGTGTGCCGGGAGCTGTCCCCGACCCTGGGGCAACCGCGGCCGCTGTTCGTCTCGGTGATGGCCGGAATCCGCGAGCAAAGCATCCGGGAATGGCTCGGCGGCGGTATCTCCCTGGTACGGGCCATGCCCAACACCCCGGCAATGATTCAGGCCGGCGCCATCGTCCTGCATGCCACGCCGGAGACTTCACCGGCGCAGCGTAATCAGGCGGAGACGGTGCTGCGCGCCGGTGGCCTGACCCGATGGGTGGACCAGGAAACCCAGATGGATGCGGTCACTGCCTTGTCCGGTAGTGGTCCCGCCTACTTTTTCCTATTGATGGAGATCCTCGAGCAGGTAGGCGTAGGGCTCGGCTTGGAGTCGGAGAACGCCCGGCTGCTCACGATCCAGACTGCGCTGGGTGCCGCCCGCATGGCGATGGAGAGCGACGACTCGCCCCACGCACTGCGTGAGCGGGTCACCTCCCCCGGTGGCACCACGGAGCGGGCCCTGGATATCCTGGAAGCCGGCGGTATCCGAACCCTGGTTACGCGGGCGGTCAGCGCCGCGTGTGAGCGTTCCGAAGAACTATCGCGCCTGCTTACGGATTCCCCATGACCAGCGCCTATTTCACCAACCCGATCGTGTTCCTGATCCAGACCCTGCTCGGTCTGTTCACGGCGGTAGTCCTGTTACGGTTCCTCCTGCAATGGCTACGAGCGGACTTCTACAATCCGGTTTCCCAATTCGTGGTCAAGGTGACGACCCCGGCCCTGCGTCCCCTCCGGCGGCTGATTCCCGGCTCCGCGGGCCTGGACTTGGCGGCCCTGGTGCTGGCCTGGCTGGTCAAGGGCCTCGAGTTGGGAATCGTGGCCCTGATCTTGCATCCTGGGGTCAATCCGCTGGGGGCACCGGCCTGGGCGCTGCCCGAGCTGGTCGATCTCATGATCGACATCTTTCTTTTTATCATTATCGTCCGAGTCATCATGAGCTGGCTCAATCCGGACCCGCATCACTCGCATCCATTGACAAGCCTGCTCGACAGCTTGACGGAGCCCATTATGCGTCCGGCGCGCCGCCTGCTACCGCCCACCGGGGGACTGGACCTCTCGCCCGTGCTGGTAGTGATCGGCCTGGTTTTGCTGAAGATGCTGTTGATTCCGCCGTTGAACCTGGTGACCGGAAATCCGTTTTGAAAGCGGAGCAAAAAACTCGCCCATCCAGTCACGATTCGTGTAGCCTCTCCATGCGTTCAATAGACAATCGAGGAATCTTAAGTGAAACGCCTTCAATATGTCCCCTTGCTGCTGACCGTTATGCTATTGGCACCCTTTTCCGCGGTGGCCGAAAACAGCACGACCGTCGGCGACTTCACCGTCCATTACAATGCCTTTACGACCTCTACCCTCACACCCGAGGTAGCCAAGGCCTACGGCATCCAGCGCAGCAAATACCGGGGCATGCTGAACGTCAGCGTGATCAAGGAGCAGGAGGGGACCACAGGTACGCCGGTACCGGGTCGTGTCGAAGTCAAGACCCTGGCCTTGACCGGCCAAAGCGCGCCTCTTTCCGTGCGCGAGATCAAGGAGCAGGGTGCGGTTTACTATCTCGGCGAGTTTCCAATCCGGAACCAGGAAAAGGTCAACTTCGTCATTGAGGTGACACCCGAGGGAACCAGCGAGACCTTTATCGTGAAGATGGAGCAACAGTTCTTCACGGACTGATGGGTCGCGGGATGAAGGGCCGCCATACAGCTTGGGGTGTCCCTCCGGTCGCTGGGTATCTGCCTGGTGTATCGGACAAGCCACCAGACAGGTAACGGCAGGCGTTCACCGATCGCTTCTGCGCTACCGGCGAGTGCCGCCTGCCCGGCTCCTGTCTGCCTGCGATCGGATCCCTGCCGGCCGGCAGGTGCTCCTACCTGTCTGCCACCAGGTAGGCAATCGCATCAAGCATTACCTGATCACGCCCGGAACCCCACAGACCAAATGGGAGAATTCAGTGTTGAGAAGGGTCTATCCGTGGGTGATCGTACTCTGCATTTGTTTTGTGTTGTTGGAGCTGGGCTTATATTTTTTAGCTAAATACGGCAATATTCCAACTCTATTCCCCACTTATTCATGGGGAAATAGAGAAGGGTTTCATTTTGATTTAGACAAGCATTTCGGGATATGGCACAAACCGAATTCTTCCTTTATTCATAGAAGGCAATGTTTTTCCGTCAAGTATTACTCCAATTCATATGGAGCTAGGGATAAGGAAAGAACAAAAAATTCGAAAGAACCACGGGCGGTTGTGATCGGTGATTCCTTTGTGGAAGGATATGGATTAGATGCCGACAAACGGCTGTCTAATATATTAGAGAGAGCTACGGGAATGGAACACTTGAATTTCGGTACGTCAGGGCACTTTGGCTTGACCCAAGAGGCCCTGCTTTACGAAACATTAGCGATAGATTTTGAGCATGATGTTGTCCTAATCGGCATGTTACCGGACAATGATTTTATCAATGACGATATTGATATTGGAAAGCGAGCTTTTCGTGATCGTTACCGACCTTATTATGTCGGGAATTATCCGGATTATAAAATTACATATTTGGGGAATCGTCCTAGTCCGGAATCTGTGATCAATCGGGATTTTTGGGGTAAGATAAAATCTTTTTTACGCGAATATACTTTTACCTACAATACCCTTTCTTATATAAAAGGGATGTTATCGTATAAAAGAGCGATCGAGGAGAATAAAGATAGCAGTAAAAAAGGAACTTATACCGTTTATTCCGATTATTATGATTATAAAAGGCACCAATTTATGCGGGCGCGTTTCTCGATTGAAAAAATAGTTGGATTGGCAAGTGATGCAGGAAAAAGTGTTGTGCTTTTTACGATACCCGTCTACAGGGATTTTCTAAGATATCGGGATAATCCGTCGCCACCTCCTTTACATATCGAGTTAGAAGCACTTTCTAAGGAAATCGGGTTTGAGTATCTCGATCTTCTGCCGTTTATGTTTGAAGCAGAGAAGGATTGGGGAAGATTTTTTCATACTTGTGATTCTCATTGGAACGCTGTTGGTAATAAAAAGGCTGCCGAGATAATATTAGAAAACTCTATTATTCACAAAGAGATGGAGAAAACGCGGATGGAAACGAGGCAGAAACCGCACGTGGCTGACTAATGCTTTATTTCCGCGGCTCCGAAAATCTCGTGACGGTCACGGTCATTTTCCGCTTTTCAGCAACGCTTCCAACCCCTCGAATGGTCGGTGGGTGGTGTGGCTGCTTGCTTCCTGTCCGGCGCCTTTACTGCTAGCGGCGATGTGCTCCTCGTAGCGTTGGTGCTCGTTATCGTGGCAGTACAGACAAAGCAGCTCCCAGTTGCTTCCGTCGGAGGGGTTGTTGTCGTGATTATGGTCCCGGTGATGGACGGTCAACTCGCGCAGGTTCGCGTGGTTGAAGGTGCGGCCACAGCGACCGCAGACCCAGGGATAGAGTTTGAGCGCCTGCTCCCGATAGCCCTGCTCGCGCTCGTCCCGAGCGCGACGCGCGGCGACGACGACCCGGTCCAGGCGATCGGTATCTATGGTCTTGCCCGTTTGGGGACGGTCCGGTGGTGTTGGCTTTGACATTTCCGATGCCTCCGGAAAGGTATCCTTTAATCGCCGATGACCTACTCGATGCCGGAGGCGGTCAATACCCGCTCTGACCACACCAGTAGCGTCTGCGGATCGGCATGCTCGATTTTTCGACGCACCGCCTTGGACACGACCCCGAATTTCAGCTGCAGTAGCCGCAGCAGGATCGCAGCTTGACCTTCTTGCTTGCCCTCCAGCTTGCCTTCTTGGCGACCTTCCAGCCTGCCTTGTTGCCTGCCCTGCTCGATGAACCGTTCGGCAAAACCCGTCATGATCTCGGCCTCTTGGGGATAGTCTCGCTCATAGCTGGCCCGTTCATTGTCGTCCAGGTCCGCGTAGATGTCGATAAAGTCGATATATTTCAGCCGCTTCTCCGGATCCTCTTCGAGATCCACCAACCCCCTTACGGCACGGGCGTAGGCGTCGACCTTATGTCCCGGCGCATAGCGCATGTTGGGCAGATTGAGCCGCGCGACGATGTTGTCGCTGTCGCGAAAGCGTTCGTAGGCGATGGCGCCCAACTCACAGGTGATGAAGTCGAAGTGCAGATAGGCGTGCCGCTCGGTGCCGAGCGCCAGTTCCCGTCGGGGGGCTTGTCCACGCAGGAAGATTACCACCGGCACCACCCGCTCGGTCTCGTACAGCTCTGCAAGGTCCAGGCAGTAGTGGACCAGCCGGTGGATGGAGAAGCGCCGCGGGTCGCTCTCTTCTTCGAGGACGAACAACAGGGCCTCGCGCCGACCATCGGGCCATCGGACCAGCAGGGGAACATCAAGCTCCCGGAAACGATCGCCGAGCCGGTCCTTGAGTTGTTCCTGGCGTATCGGTAGCACCTCGGCGCCGGAGAGTTGGTCTGCGGCCTCTTCGGCCGCAAAAAAGGCCAAGGCCTGGTGCGGATAATCCAGGATCAGGTTCTTGAAATTTTGATCGTGACTCATGGGCCAATCTTAGAAGCTGCCTGGTTAAAACGGATCCCAGCGTCGGGTTGCGTTACGCCGCGTTCGGCGCCGTGCCGGTCCAGGCGTGGTCCTGGATTACTTGGCGTTGGTTGTGGGAAGAGATCCCTCCTGCGTCGGGACCAGTCCGGCGTATTGGGTTACGGCGCGTTCGGTCCTGTCACTGGGCTTCGGGATCGAACAGTGCGCCTAACCCAACCTACACTTAACGCGAGGCCACGCGGGCCAGCAGCGCGGGAGATCATGGGGGTGTAGGTTGCATTAAGACGCGGGCACCGGCACCCCAGTCGACCAGCGCGCCTTTGTGCGTCGTAACGCAACACGTCCGGTCCCTCAAACAGCGCCAAACAACTCAGGATTGCTTTTAACCAGACAGCTTCTTATATCGGTATCGTCGCGCGGGCCTAAGAGGCTGTCTAAAAATTAAGATACTGATTTTAGAGCATAAAATCTGCAAATTTCGCGCTCGTTCCCAGGCTCCAGCGTGGGAACGCCATCTTGTCCGTCCCAGCGGACGCAGCTCCTCTGTGCTGATCGGCGTTGGCGGTTAGCCTACCGAGGCGCTTAATCGACGCTGGAGCGTC
>NZ_FLUY01001755.1 GCF_900092655.1 Candidatus Thiosymbion oneisti | reverse complement strand
AGGTCCGTTGGTCCTCATCCGGCATCTGAGGCAGGTACTTGACATCGACGTGGACGAAGCCCGGCGCATAATTCTTGAAGGTCTTCACCGGTGTCTGGGTGCCTGCTTCCTGGGGCATCAGCGCCTTGAGGTTAGAAACGCCATGGCGGCGCAGACAGCGGTCGAGGCTGGAGCGGGAAACTTCGGGGTGGATGAACTCCCGGATCACCACCAGCAGGTCATCGAGCGGCAGCAGGAGCGTTTTGCGCAGCTCCACGACCACGGCCTCCTGGGCTGGGGCGAGGGTGGTCTGCAAGCGGTGCGGTGTGTGTGAGCCATCGGCAACACCGTCACGCCGCCGCCAGCGGCGGATGGTATCCTCGCTGACACCCAGCTCGTCGGCGAGTTGGGGGACGGACTGGTTGGACGCCTGAATGTATTGGCGGATCTTCGGGGTTGTGGTCGCATTGGCATGTAGATGAATGTTCATTGCGCGTTCTCCGCTACGGATGGGGCCACCAGGAGCTCCATGACCTCTCGGGCACGCAACAATGACCCAAT
>NZ_FLUY01000825.1 GCF_900092655.1 Candidatus Thiosymbion oneisti | reverse complement strand
CACGCCGCCGCCAGCACGTCTGGCCGCATGATCCGATCATACCGGGTGTAACATCGGGACCGCCGCGCCTGCTTCGCGTTGATGGACCGTCGCTTCCTCAGCTTGAAGACCGCCTCTGGCAAGC
>NZ_FLUY01000657.1 GCF_900092655.1 Candidatus Thiosymbion oneisti | reverse complement strand
TCTTTCAGACGGCTTACGGACCCCATCACCAGCTGGCGGCAACGCTCAGAGCAGACGCCTTCCGGGCCGCACCGGATAACGCCGCACAGCCGGCAGGTTTGATTCCCGTGTATACCACCGGCCTGATGCTCTCCGCGGCGCGCAGCTGCCAGCTTCCCACGCAGCGCGTGGGAACGAGAAAGACCGCGTCGGGCGTCACCTTTTACGATACCCTCCCTCCGAGGGTGTCGCAAAAGCCCCTCTCCCGCCGGGAGAGGGGTTGGGGAGAGCCGGGAGAGGGGTTGGGGAGAGGGGATCAAAAAATCTCCACTTGAGAATTTACCACTACCGTCCTGAATTATCCGGCGTTGGTTGTGGGACAAAGATCCCTCCTGCGTCGGGATAGGTTTGACATATCGGGTTACGGCATGTTCGGTCCTGTCGCTGTGCTTTCGGGATCAGACAACGCCAAATAATTCAGGATTGCTTCAGACCTTACCCGCCGCCTGGAAATAATCCCGCGTTATCTTGAACACCACGGGACTCAGCAAGAGCAGCGCAATCAGATTCGGCACGGCCATCAGGGCATTCAGGGTATCTGCGACAAGCCACATGAAGTCCAGGCTGATGGTTGCCCCGAAGGGGATCGCGAGTACCCAGAGCACCCGGAACGGCACGATGGCGTGGATGCCGAACAGATATTCCACGCAGCGCTCGCCGTAGACGCTCCATCCCAGGATGGTGGTAAAGGCAAACAGGGCCAGCCCCAAGGTCACGATATAACCCCCGATGCCGGGCAGCTCGCTGGAAAAGGCCGCAGCCGACAAGCTGGCACCGGTCTGGACCTTGTCGAACGTCACCGCTTCCCCTTCCGATGCGAGTGCGCAGGTATTTTTTGTCTGCCCGATGCCCCAGGACGTGCTGACCTCCTGCGCCGTTTCCCCTCCCTTGCCGACACATTCCAGGTACTCGGGATTCTCGACCTTCCACTGACCCGAGGTCACGATCACGAGCCCGGTTATGGTGCATATGATCAGGGTATCGATGAAGGTCCCCAGCATCGCCACAGCGCCCTGGTGTACCGGGTTGTCCGTCTTAGCCGCTGCATGCGCGATGGGGGCACTGCCCAGTCCGGCCTCGTTGGAGAAGATGCCCCGCGCGACCCCGAAGCGAATGGCGAGCATCACGGTCGCCCCCGCAAAGCCGCCAAGCTCGGCGCTGGGGGTAAAAGCATAGGAAAAGATCAGTGTCAAGGCGGCGGGGATCTCGGCGCTATTGATCACCAGCACCGTCAGGCCGCCGAGGACATAGGCGACGGCCATGAAGGGGACCAGCTTACCAGCCACCCGGGCTATCCAGCGGATACCCCCGATCAGCACCAGCCCCACCAGCACGGCCATGACGATACCCGTGATCCAGTAGTCGATGTGGAACTTGGTCTCCAAGGCGTCGGCGACCGAATTCGCCTGCACCCCGTTGCCGATGCCGAATCCCGCCAGGGCGCCGAAGACGGCAAAGACGCCGCCCAACCAGATCCAACGCCTCCCCAAACCATTCTTGATGTAGTACATGGGCCCACCGACGTGATTCCCTTTCGCGTCGACCTCGCGGTACTTCACGGCCAGCACCGCCTCGGCGTATTTGGTGGCCATACCCACCAGCGCCGTACACCACATCCAGAACAGGGCCCCCGGACCGCCGATGGCGATCGCCGTGCCGACGCCGGCGATGTTGCCGGTGCCTATGGTCGCCGACAGCGAGGTCATCAGGGCATTGAAGGGCGTGATATCGCCTTTGCCCTGCTGTCTGCGCCCCGTCCACAGCATCCGAAACCCGTATCCCAACCGCGTCAACGGCATGGCCCGCAGGCCCACCATCAGAAAGAACCCGGTACCCAGGATCAGGACCAGCATGGGCGGTCCCCACACGAGACCGTTCAGGTCCCCGATCAGCGTTTTAATCAGCTCCAAAACAAATTCTCCCCGGTCGTGAGATCGAATGCTAAGCATATCCGAATATCGGTGAACCGTCCCGCACACCCCATGGCTTACGCCGGGTGGGCGCCTATAAATCTCACCGAGTTTGCAAGCCTGTCCGATTATGTTGGCGAGCCGTTACACCTCGTTTCCAATACTCGATTACCGAACGAATCACCCAATAAAAGAGTTGGTCTTGTCTGGGGCGCCGGCCGGAAAGCCCTTCGGGAATGCGCAACAGATATGCCAACGACGGATCGAGGCCGTCCGCGACCTTGTCGCCGAAGGCAAGCTCCTCGCGATGGACACCGATGACCAGAACCGCCTCAGAGCCCGGGCGATTCTTCAAACCATGGAAGACGCCTGGCATGCCGTGCCTTGACAGTGATTGACCTCGACCGTCAGGTGCGCGATGCCCGGTACCTCGGCAAGCAGCCTTTTATAATGGTCAACGGGACGCGGATTGTGGGTGACGACCGAGTCGATATCTCGGTTCGATCGCGCCCGAGGACGGGCATCTTCAACGCAGCCCAGCTTAACGCGGGGTGTTCTTCACCCATTCGTAAATCTCAATGGATGCCGGGTCGCATTTGCTGCAGCCGCCGCAGGTGGTTCCCGCGGGCAGTCGGCGAGCACGGCCCTTGCGCTCCAGGATTGCGAGCATGCCGCGTAGCGCCTCTGGATCGGATCCGAAGCGGTGAGACAAGTCAATCAACGAGGCGCGCTCCTGCTCGGCGAGGTAGGCGGTCAGCTCGGACAGAATCATCGAGGTCCTCCTTGTCGCCCGATCAGGCAGCCTCATGTGCAGCCAGCGCAGTCGTTGCCGGGTCACGCTGCACGCGATAGCGCATCATAAGCACGACAAAGGTGAAAATCGCTCCCATGCCGCCGATCCATGCCAGGGAGATCCCGGGGTGGCGCGAAAAGATCGCGGCCTGGTAGAAAAGGGTCGCCAGCATATAGCCCAGACCCGTGGTCCAGGCGGCAACGAAGAGCGTCCACCCCGGCGTGGTCTCGCGGTAGACCGCAGCGATTGCCGCCACGCAAGGGAAGTACAGCAGGATGAAGAGCAGGTAGGCGAATGCCCCGGCGGCGCCATCGAAACGCGCTGCCATGGTGCCGAAGGTCCCGGTGGTCACCTCCTGTGCCTCTGCTGCGGCTGCTTGGTCGCTCACATCCCCTATCCCTAAGCCGAGGGGATCGGCCCAGGTGCCGAGCGCATCGCCAAGGTTCGCGGGGATGCTCGCCAGGGCCTCGGAAATTCCGCCCCCCAGGGAATAAGGGGTTTCTTCCTCGACTTCGCCCGCCTCCGCGGCAGCGAGTGCGGAGTAGCTGGCATCTAGGGTTCCGACCACGGCCTCCTTCGCTAACACACCGGTGAAGATGCCGACGGCCGCGGGCCAGTTCTCCTCGTCGAGCCCCAGCGGGGAGAAGGCGGGCGCGATGGTGCGGCCGATCTCGGCGAGTAGCGACTTGTCGCTGTCCTCGTTGCCGATGCTGCCATCGGTTCCCACGCTGTTCAGCACGTTGAGCACCAATACCATGGGCACGATGACCTTACCGGCGCGGAACATGAAGCTCTTGGTTCGGTCCCAGGTACGGATCAGCACGCCCTTGAAAGTCGGCAAGTGATAGGGCGGGAGCTCCATGACGAAGGGTGTGCTCTCGCCCTGCAGCAGGGTGGTCTTCATGATGAGCCCGGTCACCACGGCTGCCGCGATTCCGATCAAGTACAGGCCAAACACGACATTCTGGCCACCGACGGGAAAAAAGGCGGCGGCGAACAGGGCATAGACGGGAAGGCGGGCGCCGCAGGACATGAAGGGGGCCATCAGCACCGTAAGAATCCTATCGCGCTGGTTCTCCAGGGTGCGGGTTGCCATAATCGCGGGCACATTGCACCCAAAACCCACGATCAATGGCACGAAGGACTTGCCGGGCAGCCCGATGGCACGCATGAAGCGGTCCATGACAAAGGCAGCGCGTGCCATATATCCGGAGTCTTCGAGAAAGGAGAGGAACAGGAAGAGGGCCGCGATGACCGGGATGAAGGTGGCCACGACCTGGATTCCCCCCCCGATACCGCCGGCCAGTCCCACGGTCAGCCACTCGGGAGAGCCGAGTCTACCCAGGACCTCCGCGAAGCCATCCACGAACAGCGTACCGGCAAGGATGTCGAAGAAGTCGATGAAGGCGCCGCCGATGTTGATGGTGAACATGAACATCAGGTACATGGCTAGCAGAAAGATGGGTATGCCAAGCACCCGGTTGAGCATCACCCGGTCGATGCGGTCGGAGCGGTTCGTAGAGACCTTGCCCTTCTGTTCGATCACGTCCCGGGCCAGGGCATGGGCTAGGCCATAGCGGGCGTCCGCGAGCAAGATGTCGATCTCTTCGGCCACATCGCCGGCGATAGCTTTGAGCTCCGTCTCCGACACCGCATCCCCGACCAGCTCGCGCGCCAGGTCGTCGCCCTCGAGCAGACGCGCGGCCAGCCAGCGCGGAGAGTCGCCGTTGCGCTCGGCGACCAATGAAAGCTTTGGCACCAGACCTGTAATGGCGTCTTCCAGGATGGTGTCGTAACGGATCTCGACCGTCGGTACCGGTTTCTGTTCGACGGCCTCGAGCAAAGCCCGCTTGAGCGCCTCGATCCCGTTACCCCGCGAGGCGACCACCGGCAGCACCGGGCAGCCCAAACGGTTGGCTAGCCCGGCCGCGTTGACGCGCCTCCCTTTCTCTTCAGCGACGTCGACCATGTTGAGGACGACGAGCAGGGGAACCCGCATCTCGACCAGCTGGGTCGTGAGATAGAGATTACGCTCCAGATTCGAGGCATCAAGGATGTTGACGATCAGGTCCGCCTCGCGCGCATGGACATAGTCGCGCGCGATCTGCTCGTCCAGCGACACCTCCCGGTCGGTGACATCCAGCGAATAGGTGCCGGGCAGATCGACCAGCTCGAAATCCGTCTCTTCGAAGCGGAACTGGCCAATCTTACGTTCCACGGTGACGCCGGGCCAATTGCCCACGCGCTGTTTCGCCCCGGTCAGGGTGTTGAATAGGGTCGTTTTGCCGCAATTCGGGTTACCGACGACGCCGATGGTGTAGGTTCCGCTCATGCCTTCTTCTCCACTTGAAGCGTCTCTGCCTCACCCTTGCGCAAGCTGACCGAGGTGCCGCGCACCCTGATTTCTACCGGATCTCCCATCGGAGCGACGCGGACTACTTCGAGCTCAGTCCCCGGCGTCAGTCCCATCGACAGCAGCTTCTTGCGGTAGGCCCTACCGCCTTCTTCGTAACCGGCGACCTGTCCCCGGTCTCCCACCGAGAGGTTTCTCAGGGTCGTGCTCATGACTCTCTCTTTCAGTTGCAACAGGTTTTACTGGGCTCCGTACTGCCGGGCGCAGACTTGGCCCCAATGCCATATCGACGCTGGAACGTCGGTATCTGCTCCCACGCTGGAGCGTGGGGAGCCAGCCGAAAATCAATGTGGTGGTTTTTAGACAGCCTCTTAACTTAATGGCATTGGACTTGGCCCGACATCGAAGCCAAGCGGAGTTTCCGCCTAAACGGGGATCACCAGGATCTTGGCGGCTATGCCGGCCCCCACTGCAATACGGCCCTCGCCCCGAGCAACCAGGAGTCCCGCCCCCTGCCGCTGGACGATACGAATCTCGCCACCAAGGTTCAGCCCGAGATCGGTAAGCCGTTGGGCCAGACTCCGCCCTGCGCGCACCGTGTGAATGCGCACCGGCGCGCCTTCGTCTGCCATGCTCAGCGGGAAAGGCTTCGCATCGTTGTCTGCGGGCACAGACGGCGCCTCAGATGAACGCGCCCACGAGGGTGCGTGCGGATTGTTCGACGGCCTTTTGCACGACCGCCCCGACCAGTGCCTTGCCGAACAGCTCGCCGGCCTTGCGGGAAACCTCGTCGCTACGGCTGGCGGCTCCAAGACAGCCGGATTGTTCCAATACGGAAAAGAGGTCCGATTGCCTGAGCAGCACTGGGTCATAGTGTACAGTGATACTCGCGGCATGGGGATTCAGTCGGACCTGACGCACGCCCGTCAAGGCGAGCAGCCTGCTCTCAGCAGCCCTTGCCTTCTCGGAGTGGCAGCAAAATGCCTTGGACCGCACGCGAATACGTCCCGGGACATGGTGGATATACTGGCTCATGGGAAGGGCTCCGGATTCTCGATGAGACACTGGAAAAGTCGGAGACTATATTAAAGGATATGTTGATGCAAACGCAAACTATTCTCAGTGTTGTTTGATTGTCGGAGTATGTCAAGCGGGTGAAACAGCTGGTTATGTGCGGTATGTTTCGAGTCGCCGACTACTGACTTAGACTGGAGGATATCCATGGGGAATCCAGCCATCGAC
>NZ_FLUY01001226.1 GCF_900092655.1 Candidatus Thiosymbion oneisti | reverse complement strand
TCTCGACCGAAGGGAATTGTCATCCCGAGCGTAGCGAGGGATCTTCTTAGCTTGCAGAAGCTCCCGGCGCACAAGATCCCTCCTCCGTCGGGACAAGGATTTCTCGCTGCGCTCGAAATGACAACCGGAATTTTTTATGCAGCGCACAAACTTGACTCATTTGTAAAGATTCGG
>NZ_FLUY01000660.1 GCF_900092655.1 Candidatus Thiosymbion oneisti | reverse complement strand
CGCTCCAGCGTCATGAAACCTTGGCCGCTGGAGCGGCCACAACGGCATTCCCACGCTGGAGCGTGGGAACGAGCCAAACAAGGATCCCTCGCTGCGCTCGGGATGACAGCTGCCTGATCACAACTGCATGCGCTTGAAGAACCTTTCCGGGATCGACCGGATGAGTGCCATAACCGGCCGCCAGAATGCGGGGGCATAGCTGACATCGACGGCTTTAGCGACAGCAGCGGCGATTCGATCAGCGATCTGTTCAGGTGTGGCCCACAGGGCGCCTTTCTCGAACGCGCTTGTCATGGGTGTATCGACAAACCCCGGCTTGATGGTAATGACCTTGACGCCGGATTGATGTAGCCGATTCCGCAGCCCTTGCAGGAAGATGGTCACGGCACCCTTCGCGGAACCATAGACATAATTGCTTTGTCTTCCGCGATCTCCGGCTACCGAGGTGATCACGACAATGGTTCCTTGCCTGCTCGCCTCGAAGTAGTCGGCCAGATAGGTCACCAGCGAGATGGTGCTCAGGGCATTGATCTCGAACGCCGCCCGGGTCGCGGCGAAGGATCCCTCGCAGGTCCTCTGGTCCGGCAGGGTCCCGTGGGCGATGAGTACCAGGTCGAGGCCATCGAGTGCCTCGATGGCCGTCTCGATGATCGCCTGGTGCCGGTCGTAATCGAGCACATCGAGCGCCTGCACCCGGACCCTTGATGCGCCGCGGATTCTCAGGTCATCGGCAATGATCTGGAGTCTGTCTGCGTTGCGTGCGACCAGGAACAGGGCGTCTCCCGCTGCGGAAAAGCGCCTTGCGGTTGCCTGGGCGATGGCGGATGTGGCCCCGATGATGAGTGTCTTTCTCATGACTGCACCGTCACGCGCCGCCAGAAACCGGACGAAATGCGGGGATCCAGGTAGGTCTCCATGGTCTTCCAATGGGGATAGGCATTCTGGAAATCTTCCGGGCGCATCCGGGCGTCCTTGGCAGGGTTAAGGCGTCCGCCAACCGCTCTGGTGACCGCGTCCAGCTGGTCCAGCAGGCGCAGGGTCTTTTCGCCATGATTGGGAAAGTCCAGGGCCAGGGTTGCGCCCGGCATGGGGAACGACAAGAGTCCCGGTGACGGCTGGTCGCCGAACAGCTTGAGCACGGCGAGAAAAGAACCGATACCGGCCTTGGCGATGCGCTCCAGGATTTCTCGGATGGCGTCTTCCATCCGGTCGCTGGGCAGGGCACATTGATACTGCAGGAATCCTTTGGAGCCATAGACTCGGTTCCAGTCCAGGATTGTATCCAGGGGATAGAAGAAGGGCTCGTAATGCACCACATCTCGCATGCGGTCCGACGGTTGCCGATGGTAATAGAGGCGGTTGAACAGCTTGAGCGTCAGGCCGTTGATCAGGCTGAACGGGGGGTCGATCGGGAATCTCAGCTGCCGGGTCGGTGGTCGCGGGGGCTTCCCGGTAATGGACTCGGCGTGGTTCCCGCGGATGAACAGGCCCCGACCGAGCTGCGTCCCGGTTGCCGAACAGTCGATCCAGGCCGCGGTGTACGTGTAGTCTCGGTTAGACTCCCGGGCCAGCGCGAAGAACTCATCCAGGTTGCCGTAGCGAATGATCTCCCGCTCCAGGTACGGATTGCGGATGCCCTTCAGCTGGAGCTCGGCCCAGGTAATGACCCCCGTCAGGCCCAGCCCGGCGATGGTCGCCTGGTAGAAATCCGGGTTGTCGTCCGGTGCGCAAATGAGCCGCTCACCATCCGAGCGCAAGAGCTCGAAGCGGCGGATGTGGCGACCCAGGGTACCGGCCTGGTGGTGGTTCTTGCCATGGACATCGTTTGCGACGGCACCGCCGACCGTCACGAAGCGGGTGCCCGGCGTGACCGGTAGCAGCCAACCTTTCGGCACCGTCAAGCGCAGAATGTCCGCTAGCAGAACGCCGGCCTCACAACGCAGGACGCCGGTATCGGTATCGAACCGAATGCAGCGGTCCAGCTGCCGGCAATCCAACAAGATACCCCCGTCGTTCAGGCACACATCGCCATAGCTCCTGCCGTTCCCGAACGGCAGGCAGGTCCTTTCCCCGATCCTATCCATCGGTAAGGGGGCATCACGCCAATAGAGCTTGCAGGTCGCTTGATCGGCTTTGGGATAGCGTCCCCAGGATTGATAGCGCTTGGCTGCCATGTCATACCGCCAGCCACAGCAGAAGCGCGCCGATTCCCACCAGCCATTGGCTGTACCGATCCCGGATTACAAACACCACGGGATCCTCATCCAACTGGCCACGACGTGCCAGCAACCAGATCCTGGTCATCAGGTACAAGAGCAGCGGACACAGTAGCCAGATAACCTCCGGGTGCGTGTAGAGATCCCGCATCGCTTCGCTGTTTATATAGAAGGCAAGCACCAGCACGGCACTGTAGGCACTGGTGCTGCCGAACTGGGATAGCGTTTCCCGATCGGTGGTCCGGTAACCCCGTCCGAACGCAGCGATTCCCTCCTGTTGCTGCATCGTCAAGAGTTCGGTGAAGCGTTTGACCAATGCCAAACTCAAGAATAGGAACATGGAGAAGGCCAACAACCAAAACGAGAGCATGACCGACACCGCGGCGGCGCCGGCGATAATGCGAATGACGTAGAGCCCGGCCAGCACCATCACATCCACCAGGGCGACACCTTTAAGCCGTAGCGAGTAGGCTAGGGTGATGAGGTAATAAAACGCCAGCATACCCATGAACTCGAGGGGCAGAAAAAGCGCGAGGCCAAATGCGCTGATCAGCAGTCCGGGGATCAGCATCACCCCATAGACGATCGAGACGGTGCCTGCGGCAAAGGGGCGATGCCGCTTGGTCGGGTGTCGCCGATCATCCGGCAGATCCAGCAGGTCATTGAGCAGGTAGACGCTGGATGCACACAACCCGAACGCCAGGAAGGCCAGCAGCGCCTGCCCCACCAAGACCAAATCACCGAACCGGTGGGCCAACAATAGGGGGACGAAAACCAGGAGATTCTTCAACCACTGGTGTATCCGTAGTGCTTTGAGGTAGTGCTTGAGCGGGTTCCCGGTACGATCCTCAAAGACCCGCGTGACCTTGCCCCGGCGCTCTACCGCCGCTTTCACCCCCGGTTCGGGATTGACCAGCAAGGCCTCACCGGCCTGTTCCCACACCGGGAGGTCGACCATGGCATTGGCCGCGTAGTCGAAGCCACCGTCACCGGAGAGGTCCTGCAAACGCTCGAGCTTGCGCCTTCCGGATAGATTGACGGTAGCGTTACTGGCCACAATCCGGTGGAAAATACCGAGATTCAGCGCAATGGCCTCGGCAAATCGCTCATTAGCGGCAGTAACCAGGATAAGCCTGCGTCCGTCGGCATATGCTTGTTTCAGGTAAGCGAGGAAATCATCCTGATACGGCAGCAAACCGACGTCGATATCGACCCGCGCCGCGATCTCATGCTTCAGGTGTGCTCTGCCCTTCAGCAGCCATAGGGGAAGCAGAAACACGAACAAGACATTGCGCTTCAGCAGCGCGAAAATGGATTCCACCAGGAGATCCGTGCGGATCAGGGTTCCATCCAGGTCCACACCCAGCGGTCGTGATGCGGTGCCGTTCATGCTTGTATCGTCCTTGCGCTCCACCCTGACATAGCGTCAAGTTCCTCCGGATTTTTCCAACCGTAGGAAAGTTCTGTTTTCATCTCGAATATAGTGCTGAGCGTGAAGTTTGGCCGATTCAAGGCAAGCACTACCGAGACCCTCGAACAAAACGGCAGTGTATTTTTTCAAATGTTCGTCACAGTCCGCTTCAAATTCCGCCGGTGACATGATAACGAACTTGGTGCTCACATAACCACCGAAAGCGGGGTTGAGTTTTTCATTGGCTACAAAGAGAAAAACCTCTTCTTGGCGCAAGAGATACTCCACCGCATTCCAAAAGTTAACGCGGCTTTTTTGACTTAACGAGTCCCCTGTCGCGGTAGTGGTAAATTTTTAAATGATAGAGTGCTTGATAGTCCCAAAAGACTTAAACCCGTCGAGCTGCACAGCGGTCTGACCTACCCTCTACCAGTCAGTCCTCCGGCAAAGCCGCAGGCTTACCTCACTGAGTTATCCAGGCCCAACCAATTTCTCAAGAAGTAGCTGGTGAGCCGGAAACGGTCTCTCCAGCTCTGCTCCTCCAAAGGGGGCAAAACATGAGAAGACCAAGAGAAAGGATAATACCGTCGCCGGCACATGGATCCTCTTCAACGCGGATAAATAGACCATCAATAAAAGCGAAACGTTGGTGGACATTCCGATCCATCGGTAAAAATCGTACCCAGAAAATACAGCGAATATTGGAAATACGCTTACGAGGAATACCGCTAGTCTAAGGAGAAGACTCGATTCTCGCAAGTAGAGAGAAATTACTATCGCAAGGGATAAAGCATAGACTAGAGGGATGGCTATGTAACGGGCAGCCTCTAGCAACGATCGTACCACATGTTCTCCGCTTCGCGTATAGCTTCGGATAGGGCGGGACAGTTCACTATAACCACCCCATAGAGAACGCTTATAAGCTGTGTTAGGGAGCCTTTTCTCCATCACTTCTTCATATGAAGCTTTTGGAATCTCCTGAGTGTCAATCTTGCCGAAGAATAAGACACTTGCGATGACGATAATGACTGGCAAGGACAGAAGTACAGCATGTGCAACTTTCCTTTGCGTGATTTGCCATTGAGGTTCGGAGCGGTAGGTGTGAAGAAAAAATATCGCCGGCAAGAAAAAAATGAAAAGCTCATGCATCAGCACCCCGACACAGGAAAGGATCGTCAGCCAGACATCCCGTTTTACAAACAGAATCAAGATAGCCATGATGATAAGAAGTTGAAAGTCCTGCGTCCCCGTAATATAGCCGCTTTGTAGAATGAATGCCGGCGAGAGAAACACCACGGCATATCCGACAAGGTTATCGAAAGGCACTGCCCTCAGGCAGAAGTAGAGAATAAGAGCGGTAAATAAGAATATCTTCAATGCATAAATGACGTATGCAAACACGTACTCATTGGAAGTAATTTTGTTCAACCCGAGCTCAGTAAGTAGGGTACCGAATAACGCGCGTTTTTTGAATCCAAAATCGAAATAGCTGATATAATAATGCCACAGTCTTCCGAAGGACTGAACTCCTAACTCGGTGAAAGCCCATCGATTTAAGAAGATGAAAGAGATGAAAAACGCCGTACAAGCTATAGCCACGATTACGGCGCGGCGGTTCCTATCGTCAGTCAGCCAAATCATTCGTAAGGTGCCCTCCTATGGATAATATCGATTCTGAGTGATGTGGTGATTATACAGGTGTGTCAAGTCCCGCCAGATTGCGGCAGTGGCTCAGTTTGAAAAATTTATGCTTGGCCGCTCACTTTCCGGCCCATTTAACGCCAGGACGCAATGCGCCAAGACGCAAAGTTTCTTTGTTCTTTCTTTGCGTCTTTGCGTCTTGGCGTCCTTGCGTTTTTTCGCAATTTCCGATTTTTCGCGAACTGAGCCACTACCCAGATTGCAGACTCGGTTTTTGAACAGGTTTGGCTGTTTATGTGACCGGTTCTCATGGTCTGAAGGGGTGAAATGTGGCCTAATGCTTTGTGCGGGATGTGCTGACTATAAACTGCCTCCCCGCTCCGTGCTCGTCTCCCTTGGGGGTAGTGGTAAATTGTTAACTGGTAGAGGGTAGGTTGGGCCGCTGTGCGGCTCCGCAGGCTGAAGTCTTTTTAGACTATCAACCACCCTATCAGTTAGAAATTTACCACTACCCCCTTGGGGACACCCCTTGATACCACTGGGTATGCCGGTGTGTGCCACGCCTTATGCCCCGCATCGAGAAAAACTCATGAGCCCTGAGCTGGGTCGTCTTTGTTCCCTGCTGCGCTCTGTCGCCGAGGCGGAGATCATGCCCCGCTTCCGGCATGCCGCCACCCGTTCCAAGGCCGATGGCAGCCTGGTCACCGAGGCGGATCTGGCAACCCAGCAGCGGGTCTGCGACGAGCTGGGCCGCATCTGGCCCGAGATACCGGTGCTCGGAGAGGAGATGACCCCGGCGGCGCAGCAGCGGCTGATCGCTAATGCCGACGTCGGCGTATGGTGCCTGGACCCCCTGGACGGCACCAGCAATTACGCCTATGGGTTTCCCTACTTCTGCATCTCCCTCGCCTTGTTGCGAGGGGACAAACCGGTCCTGGGGTGCATCGTCGATCCGGTGCACGACGAGTGTTTCTGCGCCGAGCGCGGCCGCGGGGCCTTTTGCGACGGCGAGCCACTGCGCCTGCCGTCGGGACGGACCGAGCTGCGCGAGTGTCTGGCGATCGTCGACCTCAAGCGTCTGCCCAAGGAAGATCTGCCCAGTATGGGGGGACAGTCGCCCTTCTGTTCGCAGCGCAACCTGGGATCTATCGCCCTGGATTGGTGCTGGCTGGCGGCCGGGCGCATCCAGCTCTATCTCCACGGGGGGCAGAAGCTGTGGGACTATGCCGCGGGTCGGCTGATTGCCTCCGAGGCGGGGGCCATGTCGCGCCTCTTTGCCCGTAGTGGGGGACCAGCGGCCGAAGGCTTGTCGTTGGAGCCACGCATGGCCATCGCGGCGGAGAACGAGGCCCTGTTCGAGCGCTTGCTCGAATGGTGGTCGGGGCTGCCGCACGGGGACGGCTGAGCGCGGCTTCTCAGGGCCGGCCGGCCGCTTTGATTTCGAACCCCCGGCCTCATGTTAGAGGCGCGGGCAGGCTTGTGGACCCGAACACTACGGCTGGTGTCTATTCCAACAACATCGATCCAATTGCCATGAATAACGAGCTGACAGAATTCGACATGGCGCTCGGAAGCGGTATCGCTGCCTTCGAGTCCAGGCAGTTCTCCATTGCCGCCGGTCTGCTCTCCCCACTGGCGGAGGCAGGCAATCCCCAGGCCCAATACCGTATGGCCATCATGGCCCAAAACGGCCTGGGTATGCATGAGAACCACCCCCTGGCCTTCAGGTACATGCAGGCCGCTGCCGGGGCGGGCTTGGACATCGCCCAGCACGGACTCGGCTTCATGTACCTGGAGGGCGAGTGCACGGAAAAGGATGCGGTGCAGGCGGTACGCTGGTTCACGAAGGCCGCCGAGCAGGGCCTCGCGGGCTCCCAGACGACCCTGGCGAAGATGTACGAAGAGGGTCGCGGTGTGGAAAAGGATCAGACAATGGCCGACAAATGGTACCGAATGGCCGGCTTTGAAGGACGGTGATCGGAACCGGAATGGAATGTGCGCTCGCCCTGGACTGGCCCGCCTTGCGGTTTTGATCACCTCCGGGTCTCCTGTATACTCATACGCTTACCCACAGGGTATCTTGAAGAATCCTCTCCACGGGTTTTCTTAAAGTGCCGGGCGAAAGTCCGCTTTTGGCCGGCGGCGTGTTCAAGCCGGTGCCGCGATTGAGCCAATTGAGCCAATTGAGCAGGGGAGGCATCCTTGCCCCGAAGTGGGAGACTCCTTGCCTCACCGCAACGGCGGGAGGCTGATCAAGCCGAAAGGAGCTGTCATGCGACATTATGAAGTGGTTTTTCTGGTACATCCCGGTCAGAGCGAGCAGGTGCCCGCCATGATCGAGCGTTACCGGGAAAATCTCGAGAAGCGCGGCGGTGTCATCCATCGCCTGGAAGACTGGGGGCGGCGCCAGCTCGCCTATCCGATCAACAAGGTCCACAAGGCCCATTATGTGCTAATGAACCTCGAGTGCGATCAGGAGGCATTAGACGAGCTCGAGCATGCGTTCCGATTCAATGACTCGGTACTGCGTAATCTGATCGTTCGCCGCAACCGGGCCGTTACCGGGGCATCGCCCCTGGCCAAGTCGGCGGAGGGGCGGGAGCCGTCCGAGGGTTCTTCCGGCAAGGAGCCGAGCGCCCATACCGCCAGGATGGAAGATGAGGACCCCATAAGTAGGGTAGAAGACCCCATGAGTAGGGTAGAGGACTAAGCGTCGGAGGCCTTCATGTCGCGTTTTTTTCGCCGCAAGCGTTATTGCCACTTTACCGCCGAGGGCATCACCGAGATCGATTACAAGGACCTGCATTTACTCAAGTCTTATGTGAGCGAATCCGGTAAGGTCGTTCCCAGTCGCATAACCGGCACCTCGGCCAAGTATCAACGCCAACTGACCCAGGCCATCAAGCGGGCGCGCTACCTGGCCCTGTTACCTTACACCGACGGTCACTGACCGGGTTATGTAAGCAGGTGCCGGGCTGATCCCGCCCGGTTTCCGGCGTCCAATCCACACCTAAGCAGGCGATATCCGGTGCAGTCGCTGGCGAGCTTTACCATGCGTGGCCGCTCCCAGGCCACGTTGGTCGCGGCGGCGTCCGCTATGCTGTCGCTTATCCTACCCCTGGTGGGGTTGATCAGCTCGGCGGTCATTGCGCTGGTAACCCTGCGCAAGGGCGCCGAAGAGGGCTTGGTCGTGGGCGCCTTTGCCGGGTTTGCCGGTGGATTGTTGGCATTTGCCGCCCTGGGGAGTCCGTGGCCGGCCGTCGGTTTCGTGCTGATCCTGTGGCTGCCGGTCTGGGTGTTGGGCCTGGTGCTGCGTCAGGCCCGATCATTGACGCTCACGGTCCAGGTGGCCGCCTTGTTCGGCTTGCTGGTAGTGGCGGGAATTCGTCTGCTCGCGGCGGACCCGGCTGCCTATTGGATGGAACTCCTGGAACCGGTGCGCCGGAGTTTGGTGGAGAGCAGCGTTATCGATGCTGCCGTGAGCGAACAGCTGGTAGCCCGGGCCGCCCGCTGGATGACGGGGGCGTTCGCCGCAACCTTCTACCTCCAACTCCTGCTGGCTCTGTTCATGGGGCGCTGGTGGCAGGCGTTGCTCTACAATCCGGGTGGCTTCGGTGCCGAGTTCCGCGCCTTGCGGGTGCGCTCCGGCGTAGCTTATCCGGCGCTGGGGCTGGCAGTCGTGGTTCTCCTGCTGGACGAGGCCATGTGGGCGACCGAGCTCTTGTTGCTGTTGGCGCCCCTATTCTTCCTGCAGGGGGTGGCGATCGTGCATAGCCTCGTCCACACCTATTCCACGCATCGCGGGTGGCTGATCGGATTCTACGGGTTGCTGTTGCTGGCCACGCCCTACGCCGAGATTCTGGTCGCGGGGTTCGGTTTCCTGGATAGCTGGGTCGATCTGCGGACCCGAGTGGCGGCGCGAAAAAAGGGCTAGGATTAGGAGCCTGTCTGGCATACGACTGTTCTGTTGGGGAATCGAGGAGGCCGGTCAGCTTTCCCGCTCGCTTTCGTTAAATAGGCTTAGCTTATAGCCTCAATCGAGCGGAAAATCTGCCGCGCCCCTCGCTCCCTCGCTACGAACGCGTAAGCCAGACGGGCTCTAATAATCTATCGGGATTCCGGGTTGGCCGGGATGTTCCGTGTTGCTGAAATCGCTAGGGGGTACCCAAGTGGACGTTATCCTGTTGAAGAAGGTCGGGCATCTGGGCGATCTGGGAGAGAAGGTCTCGGTGCGTGCCGGTTACGGACGCAACTATCTGATTCCCTCCGGCTTTGCAGTGCCGGCGACTGCGGCCAACCTGGAGGCATTCAAAGCGCGGCGGGCCGAACTGGAGCGGGCGGCTGTGGAGAGCCTGGTCGCGGCCGAGTCCCGCCGCGAGAAGCTCGAGGGCCTGACCGTGACGGTAGCCCGTAAGGCCGGCGACGAGGGTAAACTATTCGGCTCCGTGGGTACCCAGGACATTGCCGCGGCAGTGCAAGCGATGGGGATAACCCTGGAGCGTCAGGAGGTTCGCCTGCCCGAAGGACCGTTCCGTGCCACCGGCGACTACGAGGTGGTGCTTCATCTCCATGCGGATGTGGATGCCACCATCAGGCTCCGGATCATCCCCGAGAAGTGACCCCGTAACCCCTCAGTCCCCTTTCCGGCTTCTGACCTGGGAATGGAAAATCGAGGGAGTCATGCCCGTCAAGCTCAATGCCGCTAAGTTAGGTGCCGCCCGCTTGCAGTGGTAGGGCGGTAGGCGTATGCCCCGGCGCCGAGCTATACAAACGAGTCTGAACACGCCCTTGCCCGACAATCGAGACGTAAGAGAAAACTACGAATCGCGCGAATCGGCGCGAATCGATCTGCGAGGATTCGGGTGATTCGTGGTTTCTCCTCTTGTTTGCCGACCGGTAACGCTTAACTGTTGGGTCCCAACGTTATGCATTGAAAGAGTTAGAGATCGATGGAAGTAAAAGAAGCGGTCAAAATTGCCAAGGCTTACACTTGAGGAATAAGTAACAGTCCGGTCCCCCAAACAGCGCTGTCCGGCATTATTTGGTGCTGCCCGAGAAGGCGTCGTGTTGCGTTACGCCGCGTTCGACGCCGTGCCCCCCGAAGCGTTTTCTCGTGCGGCTAACGCAACCTACACGCAAAGCGAGGTCCGCGCGGGGATAATGTGGGTGTAGGTTGCGTTAAGACGCCGGCACTGGCGTTACAGCAGATCAACGAGCCTTGGTGCGTCGCAACGCAACACGTCAAACTTGTCCCGACGCAGGAGGGATCTTTTCCCTCCGGACAACGCCAAATCATTCAGGATCGCACCCCGCTGACGGTTACCGTCACCCGGCGGCGCTGGGTATGGATGCGGTGCTCATAGAGATAGATTCCCTGCCAAGTCCCGAGGGCGCAGCGCCCCTCGCTTACCGGCAAGGTAAGGTCCATCTTGGTGAGGATGGCGCGTATGTGGGCCGGCATGTCGTCCGGTCCCTCTTGGGTGTGGTCGAACAATGGATCTCCGTCCGGGACCAGGCGGGCCATGAAGGCCTCCAAGTCGTCTCGGACCGTGGAATCGGCGTTTTCGCACAGGATCAGCGATGCGCTGGTGTGGTGCACGAAGACATGGCAAATGCCTGTCGCCAGATCACTTTCGCGCACGGTTTTCTCCACGTCTCTGGTAATGTCATAGGTACCTCGCCCTCGGGTGGTGATGGTAAGGCGCTGCTGGGCGATCATGCGTGGTTTTCCTCCGGTCGTGCGGTTCGGCACGCTGGGGCCGCCTGTCCGAATGAGGGATCTAATACTGAGGTATCCCCACAGAATAGCTTTTTAAATCAATAAGTTAACGGGACAACCGGGGTGTAGGTATGGGTCAGGCCATGCCTTGAGGCGTAAGTGACTGATTCCAGGGTTGATTTTGTGGGGATACATCAGGATCTAACATAGATTTTGCACTCGATTAAGGTGAATAGTGAACCTATCTATGTCATAGATCCTCCGCATCGCGTTCCACACGGCGCCCCTCCTTCCGCTCCCGCATGGGGTCTCCGCCGTCCGCCCGCTCAGTACGTGGCGCGGCCTCCGGTAGCGTCGAAGGTGAATGCGGTCGTGAAGCCGGCTTCCGGCGAAGCGGTGTAGGCGGCCAGCGCGGCGATCTCCTCAATCTCACCAGTGCGCTTCATGGGGATCCTGTCAGTCATGTACTTTACCTGCTCCGGCGGCAGCTCATCGACCATTTGCGTGCGCACGACGGCCGGCGCCAGGGCGTTCACGGTGATTCCCGTCTCCGCATACTCCTTGCCCATCACCTTGGTCAATCCGATCACCGCGGCCTTGGAGGTGGAGTAGGCCAGCATCCCGGCGTTGCCCTCCTTGCCGGAGATGGAGGCGATGTTGACAATGCGCCCGTAATTGGCCTGGAGCATGACCGGCAGGACGGCCCGGCAGCACAGGAACATCCCGGTGACGTTGATTTCCATTACGTGGCGGAAATCTCCCACGTCCACTTCGTGGGTCTTGCGATTAGTCAGGCCCGCGACGCCCGCGGCGGTGACCAGCACGTCGATGCGCCCGAACTTCTCCCGCACCTCCGCCACTGCGGCGTTGACGGGGGTCTCGTCAGTCACGTCCACCGGCACGGCATGGGTGGAAATATCCGCGCCTTCGAGCTCGCCTACGGCCTGCCGCAATCGCTCGGCCTTAATATCGAAGAGCACCACGCGGGCGCCCTCGCTGCCCAGGCGCCGGGCGATGCCCAGGCCGATGCCCTGGGCGCCGCCGGTGACGATCGCCACCTGATTCTCGAACCGATTCATGTGCTCCTAGGGCGTGTTGAGATTTAATTTAAGGAGTAAACCCTGACCTCCGGGTTTGCCTCTTAATGGTACAGGATTCACAGGATTTCCAAGATTAACAAAATACTATAATCGATTGTTCAGAAAAATAATCTGGAAATCCTGTTAATCTCGTCCTATTAGAAGATCCCTCGCTACGCTCGGGATGACAGCGGTTGGTTTTACCAGAAGATTTCTGTGAAACAGTGTACTAGGGGGCGTTCTCAATTAACAGATTTTCTCTCGTTCCCACGCGCCGCGTGGGAACGCAGAAGCTCCGCGCCGCGG
>NZ_FLUY01000008.1 GCF_900092655.1 Candidatus Thiosymbion oneisti | reverse complement strand
GCTGGTTGGGCTGGGATCACTTTCTGGTGCGTGGCTTCAAGAAGGTCCGCGCTGAGATGAGCCTGATGGTGTTGGGCTACAACTG
>NZ_FLUY01000610.1 GCF_900092655.1 Candidatus Thiosymbion oneisti | reverse complement strand
CATAGAGGAAGACGACGGTGAAATCGGAGAGCCAATCACACCCGAGCCTGCTCTGAGCTTCGACGAACCCTGGATCGCGATACCCCCCTGTGTGTACCAGCTGCAATGACTGCACCAACCTCAACCCCCTGCTCTTCCTCTACAACGAAGACAAACAGGCCATACTCGGAGACCTGAACGCCGGTACCTATGCCTAACTGGTCGAAGCCGCCGAACTCTGCCCCGCCGACTGTATCCATCCGGGCAAGCCCTGGAACCCGGACGAGCCGGGGGTTGATGAGTTGGTTGAGAGGGCGGTGGCTTATAATCAGTAGGTGGTGACGCTAAAATTCACAGGATGCTACAAGACACTGAAAGAGAAAAAGACATCTACGCTACTTTGGTGTATGCAACCTGGAGAACCGAGGAAGAGGTGTCTATTGCATGTTAGACATGAAATTGGGATCTGTGTAATTCTTCAAGTATGAAGGTCAAAGAGCTCATTGCGCTGATCGAGGCTGACGGCTGGCTGCAGGTGCGCCACAAAGGTAGCCATCGTCAGTTCCATCATCCAACGAAATTGGGGACGGTCACTGTTTCCGGAAAACTCAGTATTGATGTCCCGCCCGGCACACTCAACAACGTGCTGAAACAGGCCGGGTTCAAGTGAGAAGCTCACATGCGTTACATGGTTGTCATTGAGAAAGGCTCAAGTAGTTTCGGAGCATATGTCCCTGATCTTCCTGGTTGCATGGCGGCGGCGGAAACCAAGGAAGAAGTTCTTGAACTCATCCAAGAGGCCATCGAATTTCATCTTGAAGGCATCAGGGAAGAAGGCGCGCCCGTACCTCAGCCACATTCGTACAGTGAATTTATTGAGGTGCATGCCTAACAAATCGCTCCAGCTGATCCCGGCTCTGCTCCATTGATATAAAGTGATATAAAGAACACCCATTTTGTTCAGCGCATAGGTTAGGGTGAGGTACGAAACTCAGCTTAGAGGCTCAATATGTGAACGGAAGATCTAGCCGCGTTAAAAGATGGAAACCTAGCCAATGAAAATTGAGGGGTTCATATGGTATAGAAGTATTATTGACAAATTGCTATGGAAGCACGATGTAACCCATGAAGAGGTTGAAGAACTTTTCAATAATAGCCCAAAATTCAAACTTGTTGAAAAAGGAAAAGTCAAAAATGAAAATCTGTATTCTGCTCGTGGACAGACGAATGCCGGTCGATATTTGGCTGCTCTATTTATATACAAGAAAACAAAAGAAGCCTTAATCGTCACCGCACGTGACATGGATCCAAGAGAGAGAAAGAACCATGGCAAAAAGTAAGCAACAAATAGAAGCTTTGCCGGAACAATTTGATAATATAGAAGCAGCTGCCGAGTTTTGGGATACTCACAGTTTGGTAGATTATGAGGATTTACAGAGAGATGTAGAATTTGACGTAGAACTAAAATCGGGGAAAAACTATTTTGCCATTGATAAAGAACTATCACGCGATATTGATAAATTAGCTCAATTGGAAGGGATTCTTCCTGAAACATTAGTAAACTTATGGCTTAAAGAAAAAATTCTTGAAAAGAGAATTCAAAAGGAGAAAAGGGGTCAGGCTTAATTAAGAAGAAATTGAACCTGGTCCCTTTTCCTACAGCTTACGGGTTCAACACGGTGAGGATAGGCTATGAAACACGAATATACGGCTATCGTTAAAAAAGAAGATGATTGGTGGATAGGTTGGATTCAAGAAATTCCTGGAGTGAATTGCCAAGAAAAAACCTATGATGAATTAAAAGATACGTTGGAGGTTACTCTCAAAGAGGCATTGGACTTTAATCGGCAAGATGCTTTGGTAGCAGCAGGTAGCGGATATAGAGAAGAGAAAATCGCAGTATGAAAAGAAAGGAACTCCTAAAATACCTCCGCAGCCAAGGATGCGAACTGCTTAGGGAGGGTGGGAAACATTCATGGTGGTTCAACCCGGAATTAAACAAGCGATCTGCAATTCCAAGACATTCAGAGGTTAAAGATATCGTGGCAAAGAAAATATGTAAGGATCTTGGTGTAGAATCAGTCAGATAGCCGTTAACAAATGCTTGCAGAGTATAAACACAAAAAGGATATCCATCTTGGCAACAGCCCGTAGGTTAGGGGCAAGGAATGAACTCCAACGCCATAGTTGAGAGATACTTACGGGTGTGGGTTACCGGCGTACATCGGTCGAAGGAGAAACCTTAATTCTTATAGGTAGTTGCGTCTCGGTTGAGCTGGATGGATGTGGATCGGGGTTGTGTGGATGACTTCCCAAATAATTTCGGTGAACGAGATCAATAGAGTTGTTCCCGATGCGAGTCTTTAAAAATCAATCGGTTATATTGGAACATGAGGCCGACACGGTGGTCGTTG
>NZ_FLUY01000662.1 GCF_900092655.1 Candidatus Thiosymbion oneisti | reverse complement strand
TCCCCTTCTACCGGGGGGTCGAACGCCTCGGCTGGCGCTGGGTGGGGCGAGTGCGTGGCCGCGACTACGTGCGCTTGGATCACGGTTGGGTGAGCTGCCAGACGCTCTTCAAGCGTGCCACCACGACCCCGACGGCGCTCGGGGAGGGCGAGTGGGTACGCAGCAATCCCCTGCGGGCGCGCTTGGTGCTGGTACGCCTGGCGGGGAAGGGGCGACGTGGCAACACCGCCTTCGGCAAGCGTTCACGTTCGAAGGCGAGCACTCACTGCGCCCGTAGTGCCAACGAACCTTGGCTATTAGTGGCCTGCACCCGGCTCGCCGATCGGTCAGCAAAGCAGTTGATCCGGTTGTATCGGCAGCGCATGCAGATCGAAGAGAGCTTTCGTGATATGAAGAGCCAGCAGTTCGGTGAGGGGTTGGAATGCAGCCGCTCACGCGGGGTTGGGCGCTTCACGGTGCTGGTGCTG
>NZ_FLUY01000663.1 GCF_900092655.1 Candidatus Thiosymbion oneisti | reverse complement strand
CGGCAACTGTCCAGTACCACCAGCAGCCGTGCGAGGAACAGCCGGGAGTAGACGCGGCGTTTGCCGTTGCCAGGGTGTAGCCAGCGTTCGAGGCCGCCGCGTTGGGCGGCGGTGCCGAGCAGCCACAGCACAAAGGCGGCGAGTGAGGCGATCAGCACCAGCACCGTGAAGCGCCCAACCCCGCGTGAGCGGCTGCATTCCAACCCCTCACCGAACTGCTGGCTCTTCA
>NZ_FLUY01001316.1 GCF_900092655.1 Candidatus Thiosymbion oneisti | reverse complement strand
CTCTGTGTTCTCTGTGTTCTCTGTGTTCTCTGTGTTCTCTGTGTTCTCTGTGTTCTCTGTGTTCTCTGTGTTCTCTGGAGTTCGAAATGACTGTTGCGACACCCCCGACGGGAGAGGGGATCAGCGCCTAGAGTGGGCCATGCCCATCAGCCAGGCAATTGGTGAGCACAGCCCGCCCGACGGGCTGGGTTCTCGTTCCCACGCGCCGCGTGGGAACGCAGACGCTCCGCGCCGCGGAGAAAGGGCTGGTAGGCACAGCCCACCCTCCGCTGGGCGCGCAGCCCACTAGTCTCCCCGGCGTGCCTGTCAGGCCGGTCGGTGGGCCCAGCCCACCCGACGGTTACTGTGGTACGCTGCAAGCGCCTGAGCTGGGTTCGGCCTGCCATAAGCCTCTATGAGCATATTCAAAGATTTTCCAACCATCCTTCCCCGGCTGTGGGATTGGTTGCGTGAGCACAAACCCTGGGCCTGGGTGTTCTCAGGAATCGGGGTTGCCGTGCCCATTGCGCTTGTTGGTTGGCTAGTTATCGACTCATCCAATCCCCCGGACATCACCGCCTCGGCCTCTGGAAATGGCGTCGCAGTCGTTGCAACTGACGGCAGCAACGTCACTATCCAGCACAACGACCCGGCGATCGCTGAGGCTGTCGCCGAGGCCATCAAGGGCCTAAACCGAGAGCTGGAGAGAAAAGAACAAGCCCTGACCGACGTTCGGCAAGCAGCTCAGGAGCGAGAACAATCGTTGCAGGCGGCTCTGGATGAAGCCATCGCCGCTATTCCTAAGCAAACCGAGATTCCAGACGCCCAGGCCCGCATCGAGGAAGCCCTCACAGCGGCGGCCGAGGGAAACACCGCGCTGGCGGAGGCCATCTTCTCCGAGGTCGAAGCACGCAAGATCGCGGAAGGAAAGGCGGCCAAGAAATCGGCTTATAAAGAAGCCGCAGAGGCCGCCCGGCATCGTGGGGCCCTCGCCTTCCTGCATGACACGAACAAGGCGATTGCCGCCTACCGACGCGCCACCGAGCTCGACCCGGAGAACGCCGCCGGCTGGAATCGGCTCGGACTTCTCCTGTATCGAACGGGAGAGCTAGACGCCGCCGCAGCGGCCTATCGTCAGGTCGAATCACTCGGCAATGCCGAAGACGATCAGAAACTTTTGGCTGTCGCCTACGGCGGCCTGGGCAACCTCTATCTAACCCGCGGCGAGCTGGATCAGGCCGAGACGATGCACAAGAAGGCTCTGGCTCTCGATGAGGAGCTGGGGCGCAAGGAGGGCATGGCCAGTGACTACGGCAACCTGGGCAATGTCTATCAAACCCGCGGCGAGCTGGACCGGGCCGAATCCATGTACCGCAAGAGTCTGGCCATCGATAAGGAACTGGGGCACAAGGAAGGCATGGCCAACCAGTACG
>NZ_FLUY01000667.1 GCF_900092655.1 Candidatus Thiosymbion oneisti | reverse complement strand
CGCGCCCGGACCGGCACGGCGCCGAACGCGGCGTAACGCAACCCGACGCTCGGATCCATTTTAACCAGACAGCTTCTAACTTACAGGATTATTCTTGATTCAGGCCCGTCTCTCCCGCTCCTGGTTGCGTGTGAACGACCAGAACCCCAACGCCAGCAGGCCGATCCAGCCCGCGGCGAGCCAGCCGATGATCCCGTCGTAGTTCCCTGCCAACCAGGCGTTCGGCGATGCCTGGTTGCCGTCGGTCAGGTGGCGGGTCACCTGTATCACGAAGATCCAGCCGGCATGCAGGCCCATACACCAACCGATGTGTCCGCTGTGCTCCCGCACCAGAGCCAGCAAGACGCCGGCCAGGAACAGGGCCGCCATGGAATCCAGGTGCCTCCATTGGAAGGCGTCGGCAAAGACCTGGCCGAACATCTGCCCGGTCCCGAGCCAATCGAAGGCCGTGCCCTCGGGTAGGGCATGAGGCTTCATGAAATGGACCAGGGTGAATAGAAAGGACGACCAGAGGATCGCGGAGCCTACACCACCACGCCGCCGAATGGCTGAATAGAGGGCGCCGCGAAAGAAGGTCTCCTCCAAAAGACTGGTGAGCAGACCGCCAATCAGGGCTTGGATCGACTTTCTGAGGAGCGCGGGTAGCCAATCCACCCCTGCCCCATGGGGTACCCGGATCTCCAGCAGCAGCAGATTGAGAACCAGGACCAGCAGGATGGCAACACCGAGCAGCCAACCCCGCCCCAGGGCGCTCAAAAACCGCGCGCGGGAAATCCCGTACCCGAGTGCTGTGCGATCGTTCAGGTGCATCGCCTTGAGGAAGGGCCAGAGGCCGATCAGAATGAAGACCTGCGCAAGGCGACCCATGACCCGGTGGGGATCATAGGCGATCCAGCCCGTCTGCATCAGCGGATAGGTGAGGAGGGCACCCAAGATCAGACAGCCGAAGAGGTAGAGAAAGAAGATGCCGGTTTCACGCATCGTGTTTCGCTTCCGTTTGGAAATAAGAGAGGGGTCTAAGAACAAAGAGCCTGTCTGGAAAAAACGTAATACATTGATTTTTAGGCAGTCTCTAAAAAAATCGCTTGACAAGCAGGAAAAAGGTTTGACGCCCCCCGTAGTTGATAGCGTAGAATGAAAAGTTAAGCAATAAGGATTTGCCTGCGACAGGCAGAACCGCACGGGAGACCGAAGTACGGAGGAACTGGCTCATCAATACTATCATTCGGCAAGGCGAGCGGGTTTTTTTAATAGACGGGCATTTCATCGAGGGGACGGGCATTTCATCGAGGGAATGCCCCGTACTGCGCGCGAAGCCCAGTTCGGGATGCTGGCGGTAGATCTGCAGCGATACGGCGCGCGAGGGCAAATCACCGCGATTGCGCAGTTCTATGAACTGGTGGTCCCGGGCCTGATCCTGACGCGGCACGTCTTCAGAGGGCTGGAACGCCCACTCTTTTGCGACGGCAGCATGCAGGGTGATGAGGACAAGCTCGTCTACACGCGAAAACCGGCCCTCGATTTCGAGTGGACGGGCGGGCCAGAGGGCCATCCAACGCGCCGCGAAGTTCCAGCCGGCAAGGTGTTCGGGGTGATCATCAGTCCAAACAAGAAGCACAGAGAGCCTTTTCCAGAAGTCGCTGGCTGGATTCATCACTGGAACTGGGTGGATGAAGATTCGGGGCTTGCTGAAGCCCCAATACACTGGGTCGATAGATACACCGAGAAACTGTGGACCAGGGGGGAATGATGCACGCGACGGTAGCAGCACAAGAAGCGGCGGGTCTGGAGTCGCTCCGGGCTTTTGTCGCTGAGAATTTCCAAGAATTCAGGCCTTTCGCCTACTATGACAAGCACTTGGACTGCATCCGCGTGCAGATCCGGGATTGCAGCGTTGCAGAGAAGCCCCTGAGCCGTATCTTCACGATCCTGAAGCCCATGCATGCCGAGACCTTGGAGTACGTAGGGTTCACCGTCAAGGGCGTGTGTCACCTGTTCAACCGGTTGGGCATCGAACCTTCCGGTGTGATCCGTTTGGCGGAAATCCTTGACGAGATCGTCAAGAAGTTCCCGGATCGGGCGGTGCGCTTAGTGAAAGAGGAGATCATGCGCAACCGTGTAATGCAGGAGCTGTCCGTAGACTTCGCCGAAGCCGCGTAGGAAAGGGTCAAACCACCCTGAAACCCGGGGAGCGTACCCGCTTCCCGGGTTTTTTTGTTTGACGCGCCAGGCGTGATTGAGCGCATCCCGGACGGGTCGACGATGATGACCCCGATTTCTCATGTGATGGGCTCCATGCCATGTGCGGCATAGCCGGGTATATCATGCGCGACGGCGCCAAGCCGGACCCCCGTGAGTTGGGGCACATGATCGATGCCCTCGCTCATCGCGGCCCGGACGATCGCGGTATCCACACGAGCGGACCCGTCGGGCTGGCCCAGGTCCGCCTATCCATCATCGGATTGGCGACCGGGCACCAGCCCATGGTCACGCTCGTTCCCACGCTCCAGAGACTGTGAAAGTATTCGTTTTCCCTGGAAGCGGTGGGGTGAGACCGCCATATTCCACGCTAAATCCTATACCACGTGGGATGAGGAGGAAGATTTTATGCTCAATTTAGGAAAAATTGTGTCGTCCTGTCCCTTTTGATCTGAAAATCTAGGAATACTTTCACAGTCTCTCCAGCGTGGGAACGGCAGCTTGTCCGCTCCAGCGGACGCAGCTCCTCGGTGCTGATCGGCGTTGGCTGTTAGCCTACCGAGGCGCTTAATCGACGCTGGAGCGTTAGATCCCTCCTCCGTCGGGACCAGGTCTG
>NZ_FLUY01000303.1 GCF_900092655.1 Candidatus Thiosymbion oneisti | reverse complement strand
GCGCTCACCACATCTTTACGGCCCTTGCCCAACCTACAAGATCATGTTTTCGGGAGGATTTATACGCGCTCGCCCTGCTCTATAGCTTGCGATCCCCGAGCCCGTTTGTCCGGTCTGTGACATAATAAATAATTCAGCTCTTTATGGATTCCAGACTGCTTTGTCTAGCCGCGGAGTTCATGTATCGCTTCTCGCTACCGAGCCGTTCGCCGCGTTCATTACACCCCACGGTTGCACCGCGGTCCTGCCGGGAGTGTAGGATGTGGTGAGCCGCCGGGCGCGTCCCGCGCCCGGCGGCGAACCGCATCGATGCGTTGGAGTCCGGCGACTGGTCGCTGGTGACTGGAGCCCGTGGTCGGTGGGCACAGCCCACCCTACGGCCATGCCGGGGGTGGCGGGTAAACAGTCTGGAATCCATAAAGAGCCAATAATTTACTCTTCCCACCTCCCGTGACCATGCGCTTGCCGCTTGCGAGGATTTCCCTATGAGCTTTTTCATCTCCGATGCCCTGGCGCAAGAAGGCGGCGCCTCGGGCGATCCATTGCTCGGTCTGTTGTTTCCGATCGGCCTGGTGGTGATCCTGTATTTCCTGATGATCCGTCCACAGGTGAAGCGCCAGAAGGAGCACAAGAAGATGGTCGAGGCCCTGGCCAAGGGCGACGAGGTGACGACCGTAGGCGGCATCGTCGGGCGCATCACCGAGCTGGGAGATAACTTTGCCGAGCTGGAGGTGGCGGACGACATCAAGGTGAAAATTCGCCGCCAGTCGGTCGAGTCCGTGTTGCCGAAGGGCTCGATCAAAGAGTTGTGACGCGGCGGGATACCCTCATCCGAGCCGGAGGTCTTGAGGTCTGGGAGGTCTTAGGGCCTGCATGCGGTTGCGGCGGTGCCACCTGGCGGCGACCTGTTCCGATAATATCTGGCCGGACCCGTCTCCCGAGGCAGGAACCCAGGCTCGCTTTCGATGACAGATGCGCGATGGAGTCCCCATGAACCGCTATCCGTTGTGGAAAAATCTGCTGATTCTGGGGGTGATCCTGGTCGGCATCCTGTTCGCCTTACCCAATCTCTTTTCTCAGAATCCTTCCATCGAGGTGACAGGTGCCCGAGGCCTCGAGGTGACGGACGCCGGTGTGGACGAGATCAAGGCCGCCCTGGAGAACGCCGGCGTCGAGTATCGGGCCATCGAAAGGCGCGAGGGGGGGAAGTTGCTGGTGCGCTTCGCGACCTCCGGCGACCAGCTGCGGGGCCAGGAGGCCATCGAGGGGACCCTTTCGGACCGCTACAACAGCGCCCTGACCCTGGCCCCGGATCTCCCCGGATTTCTCCGCACCCTGGGTCTCCAGCCCATGTTTTTGGGGTTGGACCTGCGCGGCGGCATCCATGTGCTGATCGACGTGGACATGGATGCGGCGGTCGACCAGGCCCTGGAGCGTTATACCGGCGATATCCGCACCCTGCTGCGCAAGCAGAAGGTCCGCTATCTGACCGTGACCAGGGATCGGAAGCGGGTGAAGGTCAAGTTTCGCGATGCCCGAACCCGGGACCAGGCGGAGGCGCTGATCGGAACGGAGTTCGGCGAGCTGGTCCTGGAGGGTGGGGATGACGGCAGTGCCTTCTTCGTTTACGGGTCCCTGACGCCCACCGATGAGCAGGCGGTCAAGCGGTTCGCCCTGGAGCAGAACATCACCACCTTGCGCAATCGCGTCAACGCCTTGGGCGTGGCCGAGCCCATCATCCAGCGGCAGGGTGAGCGGCGCATCCTGGTTCAGCTCCCCGGTGCCCGGGATCCGGGCCGGCTCAAGGAAATCCTAGGGGCGACGGCGACCCTGGAGTATCGCCTGGTGGATACCGGGCATAGTGTTCAGGACGCGGTGGACGGCCGCGTGCCCGTAACCAGCAAACTCTACCAGGATCGGGATGGCCGGCCGGTCCTGTTGCTGCGCCGGGTGATCGTCACCGGCGACCAGATCACGGATGCCGCCGCCGGTTTCGACCAACGCAGTGGTCAGCCGGCGGTCTTCGTGAGCCTGGACGGGCAGGGGGCACGCCGCATGCGCAAGGTGACCACCGAGAATGTGGGCAAGCCCATGGCGGTGGTCTTCATCGAGAACCGTACCCTCACGCGCTTGGTGGACGGGAAGCCGGTGAAGCGCAAGGTGCGCACGGAAGAGGTGATCAGCGTCGCCAATATTCTGGAGCCCTTTGGCCGTCGCTTCCAGACCACGGGCCTGGACAGCTCCAACGAGGCCCACAATCTGGCCCTGCTGTTGCGGGCCGGCGCCTTGGCCGCCCCCATCGAGATCGTCGAGGAGCGCACCATTGGTCCCAGTCTGGGTCAGGACAACATCAATCAGGGCGTTAGGTCGGTAATTATCGGCTTTATCCTGGTGGTGCTCTTCATGGCGGGTTACTACCGGGTCTTCGGCCTGGTGGCGGACCTAGTGCTGTTCGTCAATCTGGTGATGATCGTCGCCGTGCTCTCCCTGCTGCAGGCGACCCTGACCCTGCCGGGAATCGCCGGTATCGTGCTGACGGTGGGTATGGCGGTGGACGCCAATGTGCTCATCTTCGAGCGCATCCGCGAGGAGATCCGCAACGGCAGCTCGCCCCAGGCGAGCATCCACGCGGGTTATGAGAAGGCCCTGTCCACCATCGTGGACGCCAACATCACCACCCTGATCGCCGCAGTGGTGTTGTTCAGCTTCGGTACCGGACCCATCAAGGGCTTCGCGGTGACCCTGTTCATCGGGATCGTCACCTCCATGTTCACCGCTATCCTAGGCAGCCGCGCCCTGATCAACCTCATCTATGGCGGACGGCGGGTGGGCAGGCTGGCGATCTAGTACGGATGCTGCCAACTACCGATAGCATTGAACCGCTAGGATCTTCACGGAAAGATTTATCCGCAAATGAACGCGAATCAACGCAAATAGATCAGGAACCGCCGAAGTTTGGATTGAGTATGGGAAAAATATCCGGTAGCTTCAATCTATCGGCAGATGATGCGGGCTCTCGCAGATTAAAACGAAGCAATCTGTGAGAATCGGCATAATCTGTGGACGGAAAAAATAATCTGATCTTTTGCGACCGATTTGCGTCCATTAGCGTTTATTTGCGGACTTCATTTGCGGATAAAAATGATTCCCATGTAAAGGGGGCCGAAAGATGCAGATGCGACTGCTCAAGGATCTGAAGATCGATTTCATGGGCCGACGTCGAGAGGCGATGGTCTTCTCCGCCGTTCTCATCCTGATCGCCATCGTCGCGCTCGCCATGCGCGGGCTCAACTTCGGGCTCGACTTCACCGGCGGCACCCTGATCGAGGTGGGCTACGAGGACGCGGTGGAGCTCGAGTCCGTGCGTGCGGGTCTTGCGACCGGTGGGCTCCCGGATACCACGGTGCAGCACTTTGGGACCTCGCGGGACGTGCTGATCCGTATCGCGCCCGAGGCGGGAAATGCGGTCGGATCGGACCTCAGCGACCGGGTTTTTAGTTCCTTAAGCGCCGCCGCCGAAGGCCGGGTGGAGCTGCGCCGGGTGGAGTTCGTCGGCCCCCAGGTAGGCGACGAGCTCACCGAGGACGGCGGCCTGGCCATGCTCTACGCCATTCTGGGGATCCTCATCTATGTGGCCCTGCGTTTCGAGTACCGGTTTGCCGTAGGCTCCGTCATCGCCCTGGTGCACGACGTACTCATCACCATCGGCCTGTTCGCCCTGTTCCGGATTCCATTCGATCTGCCAGTGCTGGCGGCTGTGCTGGCAGTTATCGGTTATTCCCTGAACGACACCATCGTAGTCTTCGACCGCATTCGAGAGAACTTCCGCAAGATCCGCAAGGGCGATGCGATAGCCGTCATCAATACCTCCCTCAACCAGACCATCGCGCGCACCCTGGTGACCTCCTTCACCACCTTGCTGGTGTTATCGGCTCTGTTCATCTTCGGCGGCGAGATCATCCACAGCTTCGCCTTGGCGCTGATCGTAGGCGTCGTCATCGGCACCTACTCGTCCATCTATGTAGCCAGCACCTCCGTCATCCTCATGGGTGTGAGTAAGGCCGATCTGATGCCGGTGAAGAAGGAAGGAGCGGAATTGGATTCGATGCCCTAGTACCTAGTTTCGACCGATATTGCAAATTCACAACCTCTGGTTGACTCTCACGCTTCAGCGTCAAAGCCAGCAGTATCAATCGAAACTAGGTACTAGTACAGATTGTGGTATATAAGGCATTTCGCCGTACTTAAACACGGTGATTCGCCGTCTACTACCTGTTAGGGCAATAGGATAAAAAGAAAATGTGGCAAGATGTTTTTCAGTTTTTTAATCAAGGATGGGTTGGTTCTATAATTGGTATTATAGGCATCATTCTTGGTGGAATCGGTATATTTTCCTATAAAATATCAAAAAGTATCGCTAAACCATCCTATCAAAAATCCTCCCTGCGACTTTTAGGCAGGAATGACGATAATCTCCCAAAAGATGTCACCATACTATTTAAAGGGAAAGAAGTTGATAGGCTTACAAAAAATACTCTTATACTTTGGAATAATGGAACTGAAGTGCTAAATGGTGAGGATATAATTAGCAGTGACCCACTCCGCATCTCATTTAAAGATGGTGAAAACATTCTTAGTTATAAGATTCTAAAGAAAACTAAAGATGTTAATGGCTTTCAATTGAAAGTGAAGGAAGAAAGTCCACACGAACTATATTTTAACTATTCTTACTTAGATCCTGGCGATGGAGTTTCAATAGAGGTTCTTCATGACAGCAAAGAGCGTTATCCTGAGTTAAAGGGTACAATAAAAGGGTTGCCAAAAGGATTTGAAGATTTAGGTCGCGTTTATACTAACAGCATTCCAAATAGAATTATTAAACCCACGAGCCTAATTGCCATTCTTTTTGGCCATAGAAAGTTGGTTTTTTTATGGGCGATACTAATAGGGATAGGAATGATCATACTCGGTCTATTACCCCAAGAAATAAGAGATTTGTTATTAACGGAAAGCGGAGAAAATAAACCAAAGATAGACCAGTCATCTCTCTTCGTAATATTGGGGTTGTTCTATGCTGCTATGCCTGCATCAGTACTTTGGTTAAGGCGAAAGAAGTATCCGAAGTTACTTGAAATTGAGGAAATTGAGCCCTAACAATCACATGCACTCGGACAGCAAAAAGCGCCGATCCTCGTTCCTCGCTCTGCTTTTTCGGCCAAGTGGCACCATCCTGCCGCCGCTTTGGATTTGGCAACGTATCCGTCCCCCGCCAAGGTGATGCGGCCAGGGGAAAGCGCCGTCGCCGCGGCGCGGGTAGAGCCGAAGGACCCGGATTCCCGGCCAACACCGCTGGTATCCCCCGTGGCTGAGGTTCGATGCGGCTGCGCCGCTTTGCCGGCGCACTCCAAAGCAGTCCGGAATCC
>NZ_FLUY01000668.1 GCF_900092655.1 Candidatus Thiosymbion oneisti | reverse complement strand
GACACCTCTGTTCCAAGTAAGGGCGCTGCGGCCGGGGGAAAGCGCCGTCGCCGCGGCGCGGGTGAAACCTCAAGTGCCTGGATTCCCGGCAACCGCCGCTGGTATCCCTGTGGTCGAGGCTGGATTCAGACGCGCCGCTTTGCCGGCGCACTCCAAAGCAGCCCGGAATCCATAAAGAGCCTTTCCTTTGGTGATTTGGCTTTGGTGCTCTTGGCGTCTTGGCGGTTACAGGTTTCTCCCCCGCTCAACGCGGGTAATGGTCGTCCAGGTTTGCCGGGCACAGTACCTCCCGCATGATCCCGATCAGATCCAGTAGTTGGGGGTTGCGGATACGGTAGTAGATCCGGTTCGCTTCCTTGCGCGCGGCCACGATGTTCTTGTTGCGCAGCTGCTCGAGGTGCTGGGAGATATTGCTCTGGGAGGTCCCGGTGCGTTCTACGATCTCCCCTACCGAGAGCTCCCAGCTTCCGAGTGAGCACAAAATCTTCCAACGCAAGGGATGGGCCATTGCCTTGAGGGCGTTGGCGGTCAATGCGGTATCCTCATTCTCCGGTCCTTTGGTCGCGACGAAATCAGTCATGGGTTGCTCCTGGACTTGTCTCCTCTGACGTATTGTGCCCCATCTCGAAGAATGCCATCTCAACCGTCTCCTTCTGCCTCGATACGCACATAGCCTGTCATGTCCTTGGCGATGCAGATAATGTCGGTAATCCGCCCGCCGGGGTCTTTTACGGCGGTACGGGAAAAGAGGATCGGTACCCGGCGCCCGTCCTTAGGGATAAAGCGGGCCTCGATCTTGCTCAATACGCCGGTGCGGATCAAGGCCTCGAGCCAGATCCCCATGAAAGCACCGGCCTGCTCGTCGCCTTCCTCCTCGAACACGTCGCCGATGGACATGCCGAGGAGGTCCCGCTCGCTGTAGTCGAGCATCCGGCAGGCGGTCGGATTGACCAGCTTGATCTCACCCTGGGGGGTGAGCACCAGCAGGGCCTCGCCCATGTAGGTGATGATGTTTTCGAGATACTGATTCGCTTGGGCGAGCTCCGCGGTACGCTCGGCGACCTTCTGTTCCAGTACCCGGTTGAGGTCACGTTCTTTCTCGATCAGCCGGAAGTAGGTGCTGATCTTGTTGATGAGCTGGTTGTCCTCGATCGGCTTGAGCAGGTAGTCCACCGCCCCCACGGCGTAACCCCGCTGCTGGAATTCCTCGGATTTGAAGGCGGCCGTGAGGAAGATGATGGGGATGTCGCGGGTGCGCTTGCGCAGCTTGAGGAGGGAGGCGGTCTGGAAGCCGTCCAGCTCCGGCATCTGTACGTCGAGGATGATGAGGTCGATGTCCGGTTGTTGGAGTGTGACATCGATGGCCTGGCGACCGGATGTAGCCTCCAGGATTACCACTTCCATGTGCTGCTCGATCAACGCCCGAAGAGTGAACAGATTGTGGGCGTGATCGTCGACGATAAGGAGCTTAAATCCGGAATAAGGATTCATGCCGGCTGCCGTTGTTGCTGCAATAATGAACGCCAATAAACGCAAATCAGTCGCAAAAAATCATCTTATCTTTTCTGTTCGCAAATGACGCAGATTCTCGCGGATTGTTTTTTAATCTGTGAGAATCTGTGTAATCTGCGGATAGATCGAAGCGACCGGATTATTTTTCCCATACTCAATTCGAACCTCGGCGGCTCCGCCTGTTAGTGCCGATGAACGAGAATGAACACAGATCGGTTGCAATCGGCTCGTCATCATCAAAAGTTCTTGATCCATTTGCGTTGATCTGCGTTCATTTGCGGATAACTCTTCCGTAAAGGTCCGGCTTGCTCCATGTTATCGGTCGTCGAGAGCGGGCTGTACCAGGCTCGCGCTCAGACACGCCGCGAGCTCGTCCCGGTTCACGGGCTTGAGGATGAAGCCATCGGCGCCGGCGGCGCGGAAAAGCGCGCTCTGCGGCGCATCCACCGGGGTTCCCATGACCAGGATTTGGAGCCGCCGGTCGTGCTCGTTCCCACGCATGGTCCTGATCGTATCACAGGTATTCTCCGGGGACACCAAGACGGCGAGAAGCACCAAGGCACATTCGCGCTCCTCCTGCAAGGTTTCCAGGGCCTCGTCCGCATCGGCCGCTGTCTGTACCCGCAGCCCTAAGGATTCGAGCAGGGCCGTCTCGGCCACCAGGCTGTGCACCTCCCGCTCCACTACCAGGGCCCAGTGGCCGGCGAAGGACCAGTCGCCGGACGGCCCGCTCGGGGGCGGTTCCTGCGCAGCGGCCTCCGACGCCGGGAGCGGCGGCTTGACCGCGTGGATGACCTGTTCGGAGCCCAAGTGGTCAGGATCGAACTCCGCCGGCAGCGCTAGGTCGAAGCGCGCGCCTTGCCCTTCCTCGCTCCGGACACTGATCTTGCCCCCCAGGAGTCCGGCCAGCTCACGACTGATGGACAGCCCCAGGCCGGTCCCGCCGTAGCGGCGCCGGGTGGAGCCGTCGGCCTGCTGAAAGGCCTCGAAGATGACCTGCTGCTTGTTCGCCGGGATACCGATGCCGGTGTCGGAGACGCCCAGCACGAGCGGGCAGGTCTCGCCCGTAACCCATTTCGCCTGGAGGACAACGCCGCCCTGGTCGGTGAATTTGGCGGCGTTGGCAAGGAAGTTTTTCAGAATCTGGCGCAACTTGTCCCGATCGCTGTAGATGTGATCCGGGACCCGTTCGTCGAGCTCGAGCGCCAGGGTGAGCCCCTTGTCCTCGAACTGGGGCAAAATGAGCTGGATCAGCTCCTGGAGCAGGGGACGCAGCTCGATCCACTCCAGGTTTACCCTAACCTGTCCGGCATCGATGCGGGAGATATCCAGGATGTTGTCGATCAGGGTACGCAGGTCGCGACCGGCCGCATGGATGACCTCCGCCTGATGCCGCTGATCCGAGGTCAAGCCCGCATTCCGATCCGCGAGCATCTTGGACAATAGGAGGATCGAATTCAAGGGCGTGCGCAGCTCGTGGCTGATATTGGTGAGAAACTCGGACTTGTAGCGGTTGGACTGCTCCAGCTCCCGGGTATGTTCCTGTGCCGCATGCAGATGCTGCACATGGATCTCGGCCAGGGCGGTGAGCTGCTCGCCCAGCTCCTTCACCTCCCGGGGACCCTTCCAGTCGAAGCGGATGCGTTCGTCGTCGCGCAGGACCCCGCTGAGCCCTTTGGCCAGCGTTTGACCGAACTGCTCCGCCCTGGCCGCGATCCAACGGGCCATCATCATGACCACCAGGGTCATGGGCAGGACGATGGTGAGCACGCGCCCAATCAGGGCATTGCGGAAGCTCTTGATAGGAGATGGGTCGACTGCGCGGCCGACCCACAGGGGGAGTGCGTCCTCGGTAAGGAACATGGGGACCCAGATCAGCTGCCGGCCCTGGTCACCCTCCCACAGCGCCAGCTTTCCGGCCGCGAAGATCTCAGCCAGGCCGGGAAAGTCGGCAAAGGCCTCCGGCTCCTCGCTGATGGGCTGTCCGGGGCGCAGATAGCTGCCGTTGTTGTTGACCCAGAGGGTATCGCGGTAGAACTGGGCCAGGCCGCCGACGTCGATGCTCATGACCACCAACCCCATGGCCGCTCCCTCCGGTTCTCCGCCGATGGCGCTGACCAGAGACAGGGTCATGAGCCTGTGGGGATCTTGGGCCCCGGCGCGCGGATCGATCCGGATGCGGCTGATCATCACGCTGCCCGGCTGCATTCGCAGGCCCGCCTCGAGCAGCTGCTCGTGGGGCCGTTCCGGGAGCTTCGATGTCGGATGCCAAGCCAGCGTCCTTTCGTCTCGCTCCAGCCAGAATCGCTCCTGCATATCCGCGCCGAGAAACAAGATCTTGATGATGTCCTGTTGGTCGCTGAGGATCTGATTTACCCAGCCCGTGTAGCGGGCGCGGGCGAGATCGATCTGATCGTCATCGCCCCGATCGCCGAGGATCAAGCCCGGCTCCGGGAGCTTCGCAAGCAACCGGATCATCTCGTGGCGGCTTGCCAGGTGCTGGTCGAGATCGCGGAAATCCGCACGTAGGTTCTGCAGGTGGGCCTTTTGGTAGATGAATGCGGTGCGGTCCAACACCAGCGGTAGATTGAGAGAGATCGAGATCAGCAACGGCACCAGACCGAATACCAGGAGCAAAACGAGTATTTGAGTACGAAGCTTCACGCCGGCCGTGCCTGTGTCTACAACCCCCGCACCAACTCCAAAATCCGGGCGGCGTGGCCCTTGGGCTTGATGTCGTAAAGCGCATGGCGGATCTTGCCGTCCTTGTCCACAATGAAGGTGGAACGAACGATACCCATGCGCTTCCCGCCGCGGGTATCCTTTTCCCTCCAGACACCGTAGGCTTCACAGACCTCCCCTTCGGTATCTGCGAGTAGGCGCACATCGATGCCGTGTTTGTCCCGAAAGGCGCCGTGACTATCACAGCTGTCTTTGCTGATGCCGAGGACCTGGGTATCCAGCGTCGCGAACTCGGGTTGCAGATCCGTGAACTCGAGGGCCTCGAGGGTGCACCCCGGCGTATCGTCTTTGGGATAGAAGTAAAGCACCAGGTGGCTGTTGCCTCTGAACTGTTCCAGATTGATGCACTCCAGGTCGGCGTCCGGGAGCGAGAACTCGGGGGCTTGATCTCCGGGCTGCAGCATGTGAGGTTGCTCCAGTGATGGTGGTGGTCACCGCCGAAATTTAGGATCGACCCGGCGGTACGTCAACCACTAAAAAGCGAACCGATGCTGCTTAATTACCCTACGGATCACCGGGCAGTGATGCGTGCGGTGTTTCAGTAATATTCGGCACGAAAGCACTCCCGAAATCCATTGCATTCGGATCGACGGGACGACCAACGACCTGCTGATACAAAAATGTGAAACTATGGACTGGAGCCGGCGTGTCATTCCCTGCGGAGCGGAGGTGGGGCCTGCGTCGGGGGGCTTGCCGCTAGGGCCGCGTCCAGGAGTGAAAGGGTCGCTTCCAGACCCTGACGCACCTCCTCCAGGGCTCGCGCCAGGACGGAATCGGTTTCCGCCAGTCGTCCGCAGGGCCGCCCGTTCCGGTCATCCGCGGTCTCACCTAACTGGTCGCTCGGCACACCGATCGCGTGCAGGTCGGCGGACTTGAGCTGTTTGAGATGGATTCCGCGGGCCATGGCACTGCGAGCGGGTCCGCAAGTCGTCGAGATACTCGATGCTTGGGGGCCGACGGGCAGAGGTTGCCCGTCGGTCAAGGATCACACGTGGCGTTAGGCGCCGGTGCGCTCGCGAATGGCCGCGACGACGACCTCGCTGGAGGTGGCGGCTATGTCCATCAGCAGGCCCTCGCGCTGGTAGAAATCCACCAGGGGTGCGGTCTTCTCGTTGTAGACGTCCAAGCGGTTGGAGATTGCCTCCTCGGTCTCGTCATCGCGTTGCACCACCTTGCCCTTGCACTTGTCGCACACCCCCTCTACCTTGGTCGGTGCCGACTTGACGTTATAGATAGCGCCGCAGTCGACGCAGGTCCGGCGGGTCGTGAGGCGATCCAAGATCACGTCCCGCGGTACGTCCAGGTTCACGGCCGCGTCCAGCTTGATACCGAGGTCTGACAGCAGAACCTTGAGTTGCTCCGCCTGGGGGATGGTGCGCGGGAAGCCGTCGAGTAGAAATCCGGCTAGGCAGTCGTCTTCCTTCAGGCGTTCCTTCATGATCCCCATGATGAGTTGGTCCGGAACCAGATCGCCGGCATCCATGAATTTCTTTGCCTGTTTGCCGAGCTCAGTGCCCTCCTTGACCGCGACCCGCAGAATGTCGCCGGTGGAGATCTGCACCGAGCCGTCGACGGCGGTGAGCAGCTTGGCTACGGTACCCTTGCCCGCGCCGGGGGCGCCCAAAAGGATCAGCCTCATTGTCGTCTCCTCACTAGAGTTTGTGAAATGTCGGTGACCTGTCGCGGCGCGGACGGGCTCTTGTCGGCAACCGTACAGTAACTAAGTATTTTCACCCTTTCCGATGATCGGAATCAAGATTACACTGAATATTCCGCGCCCGAAACCGCTACGACATCAGGAGGACTCGCTGCCGTGTCACCTAACGCACGCAAGCTCCTAGCCACCTTGACCAGCGCCGGCATCATGGGCATGTCCCTCGCGTATAACCCGGTAAGCCGGGCCTTCGATTTCGGCGACATGATGAACCCTGGCCGATGGATGGGTGGCAACCGCGACCGCAACGACGACTATTACGGCGGACCATACGTAGGCCCTTGGGGCAGTCCCTACAGCGGAGGACCTTGGCGAGGTCCGTGGGGCGGTTACGGTCCCGGTCCTTACAGTGGTGGTCCCTATGCCGTGCCCAGGTATCGTGGCGCCGTGCCGCCGCGGGTCCCCACGACACCCACCGCTAAGGCCCCTTCGACACCTGTGACAAGCAGTCCCGCGACAAGCAGCAGCGAGATCGACGCGCTCAAGCGGCGCATCAAGGCGCTCGAATCTCAACAACAACAGCAATCATCCGCCTCCCCTCCCAACGACCGGAGAGCGATACCGCCGTCAGGTGATGGGAGCTCCGGGCTGACCTTCCGGCCCATGGGCAGCGAGTAGCTGTCCGGTCCCCCAAACCGCGCCGAATCATTCAGGATTGCTTTTAACTAAACAGCTTCTTAAGCCCGCTTGCGCCGTGACACGGCACGGTGTCCGGGGGAGGGTGCTTGATATGCCGGCGGGCCTTCCGGATAGAGCAGGGGGGCCAGCTCCTCGAGTGCCTGTCGGTAGACCCGGCGTTTGAAGTAAACGACCTCCTGGATGGGTTGCCAATATCTCACCCAACGCCAAGTGTCGAACTCAGGCTTATCGCACGTGTCGAGGCAGAAGGTGTCCTCGCCACAGTTTACCCTGAGCATGAACCATACCTGTTTCTGGCCGATACAGAGGGGAGTGCACTGGTGGCGGATGAAACGCTTGGGGAGGCGATAGCGAAGCCAGCGTTTGGTGCTTCCGAGCAGGGTCACGTGTTGGGGGTGTAGACCGACCTCTTCCTGGAGCTCCCGGAACATCGCCTGTTTGGGGGTTTCGTCCGATTTGATTCCGCCCTGGGGAAACTGCCAAGCGTTCTCACCCGCGCGTCGTCCCCAAAATAGTCGGCGCTCGGCATTGGTCAGTATGATCCCAACGTTGGGTCTGAAACCGTCCGGGTCGATCAAGGCGACTTCTCGTAGAATGGTCTTCCGTTGCATTTTTCCACATCCGCCACTGCATGGGCAACCTGGGCTCCATAAGGTCCAGGGCGAGTGCGCATAAATTGCTGGTAGGGTGGGCTGTGCCCACCAACAACTTTGTTTGGTTAAAACAGATCTAGCGCGGTCCTGGGTTATTTGGCGTTGGTTGTGGGATCTGACGTGTTGGGTTACGGCCCGTTCGGTCTTGTCACTGTGCTTCAGGATCGGACAGCGCGCCTAACCCAACCTACATTTAACGCGAGGTCCGCGCGGGCAGGCTGCGCGGGGGGTCATGTGGGTGTAGGTCGCGTCAAAACGCCGGCACTGACCGAGCAGACAATCAGCGAGCCTTTGGGCGTCGAACGCAACACGTCAAACTGGTCCCGATGTAGCAGGGATCCTTCGCACTCGTTCCCACGCTCCAGAGACTGTGAAAGTATTCCTGGGTTTTCAGAGCTATAGGGACAGCACAACGCAATTATCCTACTTTAGGCCGAAAATACTTCTCTTAAATCCCACATGAGACAGAATTTAGTGTGAAATATAGCGGCTTTATCCCACCGTTTTCGGGAAAGACGAATACTTTCACAGTCTCTCCAGCGTGGGAACGCGGTCTTGTCCGCTCCCGCGGACTCAGCTCCTCTGTGCTGATAGGCGTTGGCTGTTAGCCTACCGAGGCGCTTAATCGACGCTGGAGCGTTAGATCCCTCCTCCGTCGGGACCAGGTCTG
>NZ_FLUY01000483.1 GCF_900092655.1 Candidatus Thiosymbion oneisti | reverse complement strand
AAACGTGAAGTATGCGGCATATTTTTGCGCTTTTCCTTAACTTAATGGCAGTGACGCTGGAGCGTGGGAACGAGCCATTAGGGCATCGTGGCCGCTCATTCGCTCCATAACTCGTTGTTTTAGATTGCAATAATG
>NZ_FLUY01000672.1 GCF_900092655.1 Candidatus Thiosymbion oneisti | reverse complement strand
AGAGGCTTACTCGATTTCTATCGGCGCCGACGCAAGCTCTGCTACTGAGGCCGTTGACACTAACTTAATGGCAGTGAGGCGCTGCGTGGGAACCAGAGACCGGGAGCGGGGCT
>NZ_FLUY01000622.1 GCF_900092655.1 Candidatus Thiosymbion oneisti | reverse complement strand
ACTAGCGGTCGAGCCAGATCCAATCGGCAGACCTTTATGGCGAGACGATACAAGCAAGGCACAGCCCGAGCTCAGGAAACCCTGCTGCCGCCGCGGGTGGAAGATTACGTCAGTGAGACCAACCGGGTTCGGGCGATCGACGCTGACGTGGACACA
>NZ_FLUY01000424.1 GCF_900092655.1 Candidatus Thiosymbion oneisti | reverse complement strand
AATTGGCCTGCGCTCTTCTCTGTGTCCTCTGTGTCCTCTGTGGTTTAAACTTCACAGACTGGCAGCTGATGCCACCGCTGTTGCGACACCCTCATTCAGGGTGGGGTAGGGATTTTTCTTTGGAGAGAGGAGCGAATTGGAGAGGGAGGAGTAATTGAGATGGAACCAGCAACTCAACCAACCCTCTAATGAGTCCTTGGAGGCCCTGCCTGAAGGGGTGACCGGGGAGATCCTGAATGGGCAGCTGCATACTCACCCGCGGCCTTCCGCGGCT
>NZ_FLUY01000673.1 GCF_900092655.1 Candidatus Thiosymbion oneisti | reverse complement strand
CCCAAGGGTATCTGGTTGCCGCCGCACTCCAAAGGGCGGTAAGCCGATACCGGCAGGATGCGTTCCGAACGGGGAGTAAACGACCGTAGCCGGCATTTCATCTCCGCTGTGTTCTCTGTGTCTCTGGTGCGCCAGGTGAAGCCTGGTCAGTCTAGCAGTCTGAAAGGTGACTGCCCTGTAAATTGCTGATAGCCATGTAGCTGCGGCCTGTCACGTGGAGGCAACGAAGCGTGGGGAGCGAGGCCGGTTCAGGTAAGTACCAGTTTAAGGGAAAGACCCTGAGCGAAGCGTCGGAAGACGTGGACAGCGAAGCGGTGAGCCGTAAGCCGTTACCGGTTGAACCGAGAACGGCCTCGAAACACGAGTTGCAGGTGGCCAAGCTGCCAGAGAAGCCGAAGCCAGCACGCACCGGGAAGAAATCAGCGCAAGCACCGGGGTGGCCTGCCGGGGTGAGAGCGGATGGCGCGTCGCGACAGACTGATCGGGAACCTGGGAGATCCGGCGTGCTGGGGCTCGTAACCCGAAGGCGATGCGGGAAGACATAACCGCATGCGCTGGTCCGCCGGAAGTCGGAGTGGCCCAGAGTAGTGAGGAACCGGGGTAATGCCTGGGGAGCGAAGGGGCCATACGGTTGTCACGTTGAGTTCTCGGAAGGAGGTGATCTGCTTGTCGGAGCAAAACCGGACCATTACAGAGCGAACGCATGTCGAGCTACCAACGACCTTTGCGGTCAATGAGAGCGGCTTGCCGGAGAAGGTCTTCAAGCTGAGGAAGCAACTGTACATCAAAGCGAAGCAGGAGCCGCGGTTCCGATTTTACGCCTTGTATGATCGGATCCTGCGGCCCGACGTGCTTGCGGCGGCGTGGGACCAGGTGGCCGCTAACGATGGCGCACCTGGGGTGGATGGCGTTCGGGTTGAGGACATCGAGAGCGCCCCCGGTGGTGTCGAGCGGTTGATGGAAGAGCTGCACGATGACCTGAAGCGGAAACACTACCGCCCGCAAGCGGTGCGGCTGAAACTGATCCCCAAGGCGAATGGTGGAGAACGCCCGCTGGGCATTCCAACCGTCCGCGATCGGGTAGTCCAGACGGCGGCTAAGCTGGTCTTGGAGCCGATCTTCGAGGCGGACTTTCTGCCGGTGTCCTTTGGGTTTCGCCCTGGCCGCTCGGCGCATGATGCGCTGGATGCGGTGCAAGCGGGGCTGAAGGCTGGTCAGAACGCCGTGTACGATGCCGATCTGAAGGGCTATTTCGACACGATTCCGCATCACAAGTTGATGGCGTGTGTCGAGCGGCGGATCGCCGACGGTGCGGTGCTCAAGCTGATCCGTCAGTGGCTGCGTGCCCCGATCCTGGAAGAACCAACAGACCGGCATCAACCACCGAGGAAGGTCAAGCGACGGGCCGGCACCCCGCAAGGGGGTGTCATCAGCCCGTTGTTAGCCAACCTGTATCTGCACTGGATGGATAAACGCTTCCACGGTCCGGAAGGACCGGCCCAAAGGAGCGGGGCACGGCTGGTGCGGTATGCGGATGACTTTGTCATCCTCGCCCGTTATCAAGGGCGGTGCATAAGCGACTGGATCGACGCCACCGTGGAAGACTGGATGGGCCTGAAGATTAACCGTGAGAAGACCCGGATTATCAAGCTGTCTGAGCCTGGAGCAAGCCTGGACTTTCTGGGCTATCGCTTGCGGTACGAACGGGACCGATTCGGACGTGCCAAGCGGTTTCTCAACCGGGTTCCCAGCCCCAAGGCATGTGCGCGCGAACGGGAGAAGCTGCGAGGGATGATCGGCGCGAAACAGAGCGTGGTTCCAATCCCGAAACTGGTCGCGAGGGTCAATCGCCAGGTCCGCGGATGGGCCAACTACTTCGAGCATGGACGCAGCCGCCCCGCGTTCCGCGCCCTGAATTGGTTCCTCCAGCAACGGATGGTGCGGCACCTGAAACGTCGGAGCCAGCGCCCCTTCCGGCCACCGAAGGGGGTAACCTGGTATACGCACCTGTATAAGCGACTGGGCTTGGTGCAACTCTAGGGCTGGACGCTCCCCTGCGATAGCTTCGGATGTGAAGACAACCGGAAAGCGCAGTGCGGGAAAACCGCATGCTGCGTTTGATGAGGGGGAGCAGGCGACCGTGGCTAAGATTCGGCTCGTGAGGCACCGCCAGACGAAAGGGGCGGCAACGGATAGGCCAAATCTAAGGACACGGGAACCTGCTCTCTACTCTACTGGTTCAAAAAATAGGCAACTCTCTGCTTTCTCTCGATTTATCATTCGGTGGTCCGGGGTCAAACGCCGCCTGCGATTGGACTTGCAGTAGAACAGAGTATCCTGCGTCTTTGCGGTTCAAAATCCCGACCCGTCAAAGCGGTGTTTTTGGGAAGATTTACCCGGATCTGCTTGCCCGGGAACTTTCCCCCGTGTACACTAATCTATTACTACACGCAGGGGGTGACCTGGCTTCGACGTGGGTTGCGAAACCTGTGGTGCATGCCGAGGTGCGGATTACCTCGTAAATCCAACCGCAAACCAATAGTTGCCAACGACGACAACTACGCTCTCGCCGCTTGACCGGCGAGCCTCTGACCGCTGTTTGCCTATGGGCGGTGGACTTAAGGGGTAACACCACATGGGATCGCGGTGATGGGGGTCCGGACCTGATCCGCTAAAACCGAATTCGGAATCGCCGACCGCATGCCCCGCCCACCGGGCGGCGGAAGGTCAAAAACAATAGGTCGGGCTAAGCATGTAGATCCATAGGCGGAGGATTTGCGGACGCGGGTTCGATTCCCGCCACCTCCACCAATCTGGTTTTTAAGAGATTGATTCACAAGGATGTTTTTATAGATTCCCTTGTTCGCCCCCCCATTTAGCCCCCCTTTGAAACCTCGCTTGCCCTCAATCCCTGCCATTATCCACTTCGACCGGCCTCCCGTCGTCCGGCAGGTAAATCACCACGCCAAGGGCCTCTTTTTCGCCGCCCGGATCGGTCATCGCGGTCTTTGGCCGGCGCATCAAGCCCTAACAGCTTGCAACGCCGCTCACTGATCTTCAACGCCGCAAGGATTGCCGGTACACAACCCTTTTCAATCTCCGGCACCGGCATCTGGAGCAGGTAGTCATAGCGGTCAAACTCCAACTGCACCATTGCTGCGGCGCTCTCCCTGGTCCTGTTCCTCAAATCCTCCAGGGCACGCGCCACATACCGATAGGCGGTTTGTCGAGAAACCCCAGGTAGTGGTTAAGGTTTAAATGGAAACATCGCCACGAGCAGGGGGTTGGGCACGCCACAAGCTGCACCCCCTCTCCCCCCGGGAGAGAGCCTGTCCCGACGGAGAAGCACCAGAACCCTAGCCCCATACCCATGCCGGGCGCTTTTGTTCCCATAGGCACAATCAGTCCCCCTCCCGCCGAGGGAGTCGCAAAAATCATTTCGAACCACAGAGAACGCAGAGAACACAGAGCAAGGAATCGGCCAATGCTCTGTATCCTCTGTGGTTCAAGCCCGTAGGGCGGGAAAGGCCAGGGACGGCCGTATCCCGCCGGGATGGCTCCCCGTCGCCAGTTGTCAGTTGTCTCCGGCTCCCAGGCTCCAACGTGGGAGCAAGCTTTGTCCCGACAGAGGAGCACCGGAACCCAAGCCCCATACCCACGCCGGGCACCTTTGTTCCCATAGGCACAAACAGCCCCGCTCCCGCCGAGGGAGTCGCAAAAATCATTTCGAACCACAGAGAACACAGAGCAAAGAATCGGCCAATGCTCTGTGTCCTCTGTGTCCTCTGTGGTTCAAGATCAAAGAGAACACAGGTTCTCATCGGTAGCCCTCGAAGGGGCTTTTGCGATACCCTCCGCCGGGAGAGGGGTTGGGGAGAGGGGTTGGGGAGAGGGGTCAGAGGGCTGCCCCCTGACAACTGATAGCTGATAATGAATTGATGCGGTTCGCGCCTCCTCGTGGTGCCATCCTGTAAGACCTACCGCGCTCACCACATCCTACACTCCCGGCGGGATGCGGCCGTCCCTGGCCTGTCCCGCCCTACGGGCTGATCAATCGAGCGCTTGGAGGCGTTGGCGGACCGCATCCAACCAGTCTCGGTCCTCGCCGTGGAGCCTGCCCGTGGCCTCGAGGGTCTCCAGGATCTCCAGGGCCCGCTCGAGATACCCACGCGCCGCCTCGGGCTCGGCCAGCCCTTCCCTGCTCAGCCTCCACAGAGATGCCATCAGATCCCACTGCCAGTCGGCGTTGCTCGGGTCGGCGGCGGCCAATCGCTCGACGATGGCCTTGCTCTCCTGGTAGACGCTCAGGGCCCCGGCCCGATCGCCCTGCTTGGATCTGATGTCGCCCACCCTGCCCAAGCTCACGGAGAGGTCATGCTGCCAGCCGGCGTTGCTCGGGTCGGCATCGGCCAGGCGTTCGCGGATGGTCCTGCTTTCCTGGTAGGCACTCAGCGATCCGGCCAGATCGCCCTGCATGGCCTTGATGTCGCCGATCTTCTCCAGGCTCACGGAGAGGTCGCGCTGCCAACCGGCATTGCTCGGGTCGGCATCGGCTAGGCGTTCGGCGATGGCCTTGCTCTCCTGGTAGGCGCTCAGGGATCCGGTCAGATCGCCCTGCTTGGATTTGATGTCACCGATCCTGCTCAGGCTCGCGGAGAGATCCCGCTGCCAGCCGGCGTTGCTCGGGTCTTGCTCCGTCAATGCCTGTACCAACTCGTACTTTCGCTGAAAGGCTTTCAACGCCTCGTCGAGCTTTCCCTGCGCTTGTTTGATTGACCCGACGCGCTCATTAGCAATGCCGAGATCGTACTGCCATTGCGCATTGCTGGGGTCGGCGGCGGCCAGGTGTTCGCGGATGGCCTTGCTCTCCTGGTAGGCGCTCAGGGCTCCGGTCAGATCGCCCTGCTTGGATTTGATGTCGCCGATCTTGTTCAGGCTCACGGAGAGGTCCCGCTGCCAGCCGGTGTTGCTGGGATCTGCGGCGGCCAGGCGCTCCAATATCTGCACCCCTTCGGCATAGAGCCGCCCGGCGGCCGCAAGATCGCCCAGGGAGGCTTGAAGATCGCCGGAGTTAAAGAGATTTACGGCCCGCCGGCGCGTCACATCCGGGTTGTCCTCCTGGATACCCAATCGCTCGTAGTAGTCGTTGACGCGGTCGAAGACGCCGCCCAGTAGATCGAGCCGTCCGATGGGTTCCAACCGGTCGCGCAGCTCGAAGGTCATGAATTCCACCAGGCCTTCCGCCTCTTGCCGGGCCTGGGTCGCCCGCTCGGCCGCGGCCAGCGCCTCCGCCTCCTGGTCCAAGGCCCGCTGCCACTGCCACCAGGCCACGGCGCCGAAGGCGGCGAGGATCAGGATGACGGTGGCGACGCTGATCCGGACCACACGCTTGCGCCGCTTGGCGCGGCGGCGGCTGGCGCGGATGTAGTCACTGTCGTCCTGACTCAGATCCGAAGGTCTGGCGGCGAGTCGACCTTCGGCCTCGACCAGGGGCGGGCCGGCGAGCAGATAGCCGGGGTGCCGGGCGTGGGCCTCCCACTCGGCCATGCGGTTGCGCAGGCCCTCCTGCCAGAGGCGGAAGTCGCGATCCTCGGTGACCCAGGTTGCGAGCCGCTCCCACTCCCGGATCAGGGCCTCGTGGGCGATCTCGGCCACGGGCTCGTCGCCGGGGCCGCGGGCGGTGACGATGAGCCGACTGCGGGCCAGCTCGGGGAGCAGATCCCGGTCCTGCTCGGGGATGCGCCGGAAGCTCGCCACCTGGCGGGTAGCGGCCTCGTCTTCCCGTTGCGGCGGGCGCACCAGCTGGACCAGGATGCGCCGGGCGCGGCTACGCTCGGCCTCGGTCAGGTCGTCGATGACCCGGTCGGCGTAGTCGGAGAGGGCGCGGCGCACGCCGCCGATACGTTCCAGAGCGGTGGCGTCGATGCCGCGGGCGCGTTGCTCTTCCCACAGGCGGGTGAGGGCAAACTGGAGCAGGGGCAGGCGGCCCGGCTGGTCGGCCAGCTCGGCGAGTATGGCCTCCACCAGTCCGGGCGCGAAGCGCACGCCGCGGGCCTGGGCCGGGCCTTCGACGGCGGCCCGTAGTGCCTCGCCTTCCAGGGGGCCGACCTGGAACTGGCGGGACGGCTGGACGAAGGGCTTGGCGGGGCCTTCCATGGCCTGGCCCATGAAGTCGGCGCGCATGGCGATCAAGAGATGCACCGGCAGATCCGAGCCGCTCAGAGCTTGCAGGGCGGCGACGAAATTCCGCGCCTGGTCGGGGACGGCGGGCTGGACGTTGGTGAAGAGTTCTTCGAACTGGTCGACGACGAGCAGCAGATCGGTGCCGAGGCTATCGGCCAGATACTCGCGCAACACCCGCACCGGGCCCTCGGGCAGCTCGGCGAGTAGCTTGCTCAGGTTTTTGCGCGTTTTGATGCGCTGGTCCAGGGCGAGGCCCTCACGCACGATGAGACGGTCAGCAAGCGCGTCGAAGGGGTCGGTGCCGGGTCGGGTGATGAGACAGCGCCAACCGCCGCGGTCGGCGAGCGCGGGGATGAGCCCGGCGCCGATCAGCGAGGACTTGCCGCTGCCGGAGGGGCCGATGAGGGTGGTGAGCCGCTCGTCCCGGATCCGGTCGGCAAGCCGTGGGATGAGTTCGGCGCGGCCGAAGAAGTCGGCGCGGTCATCCGCACCGAAGGCGGCCAGGCCCTTGTAGGGGTTGCGTGGGCGCCAGGTGCCGTCGAGCTCGGGCCAGGCGGCGACCAGGGTACGCGCGGGGATGAGCGCGGCGGACTGGTCGGCGATGCGGGCGGCCACGACCAGGCCGACGGCGGCGCCCTGGTTCGGGTCCCAGGCGCCGGTGCCGCTGAAGCCGCCCTCCACCAGGCCGCGCTCGACATCGAGCTGGACCCAGCCCAGCGCGTTCTCACCGCGGCAGATACCGGGACGGCGCACCCCTTCCTCGATGCCGGCAGGAAAGCCGAAGCAGTGGACCGGTAGATCCGTGTAGTCGTCGGGCTCCAGGCCCAGGAGCGGCGCGGGCTGGGCCGCGGGCGGGAGCTCGTCGGCCAGCTCCAGTACGGCGATGTCCTCCGGCGCCTTGTCCTTGTCCTCGCGCACCGGCAGCCAGCAGACCACATGGCCGGTGGTGCGGAAGGGGCGCGCGAGCAGGGGCAGATCGACGGGGATGCTGCCGGCGGGGGCCGCGGCGGCGGTCGCCGTGGTGCCGAGGGCCGAGGCCACCACGTGGGCGCAGGTGACGACGTGCCTTGGTGTGACCAGCAGGCCGCAGCCGATGGTCCGGTCCGGATCGCCGGTCCGCCCGATACGGGCCTGGGAAAGATGGGGATCGCTCATGGTTCTCTGATCCAGTTCACAGTCGAACTTGTCCCGACGTCAGTTGTCAGCTCGTAGGGCGGGAAAGGCCAGGGATGGCCGCATCCCGCCGGGATGGCTCCTCGTCGCCAGTTGTCAGTTGTCAGTCGCCAGCTTCCGGAAGCCGGCCGCCGGCGACTGGAAGCCGGCGGCTGGCCGGCGGGTTGCGCGGCCCCGACTCATCGGGGCTACCGCAGCCGCGCGGGGGGCCGCTTACCCGCCCTACTTTCTCGTTCCCACGCGCTACTTTCTCGTTCCCACGCGCCGCGTGGGAATGTGGAAGCTCCGCGCCGCGGAGAGAATCAAGCATGTGTTCTCTGGCTCCCAGGCTCCGGAGACTGTGAAAGTATTCGTCTTTCCCGAAAACGGTGGGATGAAGTCGCTATATTTCACACTAAATTCTGTCTCATGTGGGATTTAATAGAGGTGTTTTCGGCCTAAAGTAGGACAATTGTGTTGTGCTGTCTCTATAGCTCTGAAAACCCAGGAATACTTTGGCAGTGGCTCAGTTTGAAAATTTTATGCTTGGCCGCTCACTTTCCGGCCCATTTAGCGCCAAGACGCAAAGATTCTTTGTTCTTTCTTTGCGTCTTGGCGTCCTTGCGTCATTGCGTTTTTTCGCGAACTGAGCCACTACCAATACTTTCACAGTCTCTCCAGCGCGGGAACGGGCCATATCGACACCAGGCGATCTTGTTCCCATAGGCACAAACAGCCCCGCTCCCTCCGAGGGTGTCGCAACAGCCCCGCTCCCGGTCTCTGGTTCCCACGCAGCGCCTCACTGCCATTAAGTTAGTGTCAACGGCCTCAGTAGCAGAG
>NZ_FLUY01000762.1 GCF_900092655.1 Candidatus Thiosymbion oneisti | reverse complement strand
GGCCGAGCAGGCACAGGCGGGTGCCTTGCGTCTGGTGAAGGTTATGGGCACAACCGACGATCCAGAGAAACTCAGCCCGCTCGTTGAGGCGCTGGGCAAATTGGGCGAGCGGCTGCCGGCGGAGCAAGCGCAGGCGGGTGCCTTGCGTCTGGTGGAGGTTATGGACACCACCACCGATCCGTGGCAGCTCAGCTGGCTCGGTGAGGCGCTGGGCAAACTGGGCGAGCGGCTGCCAGCCGAGCAGGCGAAACCGGTTGCGTTGCGCCTAGTG
>NZ_FLUY01000674.1 GCF_900092655.1 Candidatus Thiosymbion oneisti | reverse complement strand
TCTCCATCCGTGTCGATCCGTGTTCATCCGTGGTTCGCTTTCCGGTTGTTATCTGCACTAACCAATGGTTTTCACAGGCT
>NZ_FLUY01000747.1 GCF_900092655.1 Candidatus Thiosymbion oneisti | reverse complement strand
GGCCTGGGATCGCCGACATTCTGTCGGCCCCTGGGATAATGCCGAGTTGCCGGTCCAAATGGTCATCAGTCAGGCTGAGT
>NZ_FLUY01000676.1 GCF_900092655.1 Candidatus Thiosymbion oneisti | reverse complement strand
TTGGATCTGGCTCGACCGCTGGTTTACCCTTTACTACCACCAACGGCGAATTCTTTCACAATCTCGCTGCGTGGGAACGAGCGTGAAATTTACAGATTTTGTGCCTTAAAATCAGTATCTTAATTTTTAGACATCCTCTCAGGGCACCGGCGGACCGAGCAGATTCCGGTAAGCGGCGATCCGATCCGTCCACTCCGGTCGCGCCGTCTCCAGGCGACTTAGATCCTGCTCGATGGTCGCCCATACCCGGCTGTCCGGATCGGCGAGGGTCCGGGCCTCATCGACGGCGCGCCGGGCCCCCGCCTGATCCCCGGCCAACCAGCGGGTGAGGGCCACCGCCAGCAGGGCGTACCGGCGTTTGGTATCCGGGGCATCCATGGTCAAGGGTCCTTGGGGGTGAGCAAAGACCCACTGGGCGACATTGTCCCCCTCCTGGAATACACCGGTTTCCGAGAGGTGCCGATACAACTGCCCGTGGTAGGAACGGGCTAGATCCAGCCGCCCCGCAAGACGGGCGGCATTGCCCGCATCCAGGCGTGCCAGGAGCAGACGGGGCGCGAGCCGCAGCAGCCCCTCGTAGCGCGTAAGGGCGGCTTGGTAGTCGCCCTGATCCAGGAGCACACCGGCCAGATTGGTAATATATTGTCGCTGGTCGGGGGCCAGCTCGAGGGCCCGCTCATAGTGTTCCTGCGCCGCCGCCAGGTCTCCTGCGTCATGTTCCAATACCCCGAGTGCGAACCAGGCCTGGGCCACCTCAGGATCGAGCTCCAGGGCGCGTTCGTAGTGGGATCGCGCCCGCTTGGTGGCTCCCCTGGCCGCGGCCAATCGACCCAGCATGACCTGGAGCTGGGCGTCGTCCGGGTGATTCCTTGCCATGGCCCGCAGCGCCGTCCCTGCGGCCTCGGCGTCGAAATCCGGGCCCATAGCGGCGAATATCCGGGCCTTGTCCCGTCCGAAATGCGCGGCGGTGCTGTCCGGGTCCCGCTCCAGGGCTTCCTTATAGGCAACCAAGGCAGACTTGTAACGGCCGGTATTCAGATAAGCATCCCCTCGACTCAGGAGAGTGGTGATCTCCGGAGTAACGGTGGTCTCTGGACTAACAGTGGTCTCTGGGCTAACGGTGATCTCCGGGCTAACGGTGATCTCTGGGCTAACGGTGACCTCTGGACTATCGATGGTTTCCGAATCATTGGACGGCCACAACCAATAGCCCAGAGCACCGAACAGTGAGATCGCTGCCGTGACAATTGCCGCCCCGATTGCATTGCCGATCCCTTCGGGAATCCCTGGAGCAATCTTTGCCAAGGCCCGGTGAATCCAGGGTAGCCATTTACGCATAATCCGATTCTCCCAAATTCTCTGGCTCTCACCCTCCAGTCAAATCGCTGGGTTTCGTTCCTCAACCCAGCCTACGGGCTAGGATCCCTTGAGTGACCGGCAGCTTTACAAATGAGTCAAGTTTGTGCATTGCACGAAAAACTCACACTTCGTCAGGTTTCATTAACATTCTTTTTGCCGCAAATAAACGCCAATGAACGCAAATCGAATCGATTCCGAATTTGCGTTTTTTGCGTTCATTTGCGGCTAAAAATTGGTGTCCATTCGCGGTTCTTATCCACGGCGAATCACGCCTCGTCGGTCTGAGGCAAAACCTCGCTAGAAATGATGAACCGGACTCGCTCATGGCTCGGAACCGCGCCGCCGCAGGCCGATGGGGAAGGACTGGCCCTGGAGGTCGCGCATGGGGTGCTGCTCGTAGCGCCAGACCCGGTGACTGATGCGCGGGACCTCTTCCTCCAGGTAATCCGCCAGCTCACTGGTCTCGATGGTACGGTTGTCATTGCCGAGCAGGTCGGCCTGGCCCCGCAGCCCCTCCAGCAGCACATGGGTAAAGACCCCGTGCCCGTCCAACCCCTCCAGGGCGAACTTCCGCTCCGTGGTGCTGGCCAGCATGGCGCGGCCGGTCTTGGCCATCAGGCGGTCGATGGCGGCCCGGTGCTCCAGGGCCGGGCCGCCGCGGTAGAGGGCAGCCAGACGCAGGCCATCCCCGAGTAAGGCGCCGGCGTGGCAGGAATCGATCACGATCAGGCTCTTGCGGGCTTGGACCTGGGCCAGCAGGTCACGCAGCCGGTCCTCGTGCAGGCTGCCCGCCCGCAGGGCCTTGCGGTTGGTATACCGGAGGTCCCAGGGGATAAAGTGATAACGCCCGTCCTGGACCAGGCCGTGACCGGCCAGAAAGAGCACGAACACATCCTCGGGCCCGGCCTTTGCGGCCACGGCTCCGAAGGCCTGGGTGATGCCGGCCAGGGTCGCCTGTTGGTTCACCAGGGGCCGGACATCCACCGCTCGGAAGAGCCCGCGGCCCGCCGCCTTCAGGGCGGCCGCGAAGGCCGCCGCGTCGTCGTCCCCATACTCCAGGGACAGGGCCTGGTCCTGGTAGGGCCCGATGCCTACCGCCAGGCCATGGAGAGCGGGTCGGCGGCGGGCCGCGCCGGTAGCTTGGACCTCCCACACCAGCCAGGGGGAGGCCAGATGGCCCGAGCGGTCGAAGGCCCTCGCCTCGACCCGGTGCTCACCCGGCCCCAGGGTAAAGATCCGGGACTCCTCCCGCTCGATCCAGTCCCGGCCCGGCCCCAGGGTAAAAGGGCCGGGACTCCTCCCGACGGTTGGGCAGGCCCAGGCCGAAGCGGCCCCGCTCATCGCCCTGGCCGATCAGGACTCCATCGACCCGATACTGGATGCGGCCGACGCCGCTGCCCCGGTCTTGCAGCCGGAAGCGGGCCGTGAAATCAGGCCCCGTCACCCGGACCTGGGCCGGACCCAGGCGCTCCAGGCGCGGCGCCTGGGTCCCCGCGAGCAGCCGCTCCAGCCCCCCGCTCTCCTGCAGGGCGGCCTGGGCGAGCTGGGGATACCCGGGGTCCAGGGCCTGGGCCACCAGATCCGGGCGGCGGAAGAGCTCCCCGATCTGGCCGGCATTCAGCAGCTCCCCGGCCCGGTCGGCGCCCCGGTTGCGGTGCCAGCCCATGAGCCGCTCGCCGCCCCCGGCGCTGTGGAAGAAGCCCTCCGGGGTCCAGAGCAACCAGGGGACGGTCGCCGCCTTCCCGCCGTGCTTCCGGGCCCCAATCGCCGCACCGTCCAGGAACAAGGCCAGCCGTTCCCGGCCCTGATTCGCCACCTCGAACCAGCGCAGGCTGCCGTCGCCAAAGGCCGCTACCGCCCAGCGCCCGTCGCCACTGAGCTTGACCATCATGGCTACCGAAGGGGCCGGAACCTTCCAGATCAAGTCACCGTTGCGCTGGTAGAGACGCAGAGACCAGGCCGTACCCAACAGAAAGCGCCCGCCGCCCTTGGCGATATCCAGGCTCCAACTCGTCTCGAATGGTTCCAGTATCAGGGGGTTGCCATTGAGCTTGGGCTCGGTCTTGTGGCGCCAATCGGTGATGGACAGGCCGGATGCCTGGATACGGGGGGGCGCCAGCCGGCGTTGGAGCCGGTGAGGGTCCAGCTCTAGCCGGCGCTCGGCCAGATCCAAGCGCAGGACATGCTTCTTCCATTTCTGATGGGTCCCCAAGACGTCGAAATCGACCTCGACTACCCTGCCGTCATCCGACAAACGCAGCTTATCACTTGGCGTCCGAAAATCCGCAATGGTCGGTCCCTGTCCCCGAATCCGTCTGCCCACGGCGTCCAGCAGGCCCCAGGCCGGGTCCTGGGCGCCGAAGACCAGCCGACCATCGGCCAGGGAAACCAAATCCATGACGGCATCCTTGGCAATAGGGCGTATCCGGGCCGATCCACGACCTGCTTCCGGCCAGCTTACCAAGGGGAGGCCGTGGTCATCCTGGTAACGCCCGGCGGCGAAGAGGGTGCGGCCATTCCGGGACCAGGCGACTGTTGACAGATCGCCCTTGTCCATGTCCGAGGTATCCGGGCTATAGCGCAGGGACAGGTCCGTGCCGGAGAGGACATCCACCGCCGTGCTGTCGTGAAAGCCCACGGCGATGCGGTTGCCATCCGGCGCAAACGCCACGCCAAAGGGCCGCTCCCCGCCCGGGGCCTTTTTCTTGGCAATGAGCCGCAATTTGGAATCATAGAGCCGGATGAATCCATCCATAGAGCTGGTGACCAGCCGCCCTCGACCATCGAAATCGACCCAATAGCTGTCCGCGCCATAATCCGCATCCCGCCCAATCTCGACCCAGCTATCGGTGCGATAGACCCGGATGCCTTCGCCTCCCCACAAGGCCGCCGCCAGCTGGGTGCCATCCGGCGAGAATTCGAGATGCAGAATCACCTCGGGCAGGCCGCCGATGCGTCGTACCAGTGCCCCGGTCGCCCGGTCGAAGAGGTAGATGTTGTGAGACCCGGTACCGGCCTCGGTCCAACCGCCGACGGCCACCAGCCGACCGTCCGGCGACAGCGCCGCCGCGGAGAGCTTGCCTTCGTTGCCTGCCCCGATGGGCGGACGCAGGACCCGCTGGAGCGCGCCCCTCTTCAGGTCCCAGATCCGGGCGGTCTTGTCGTCGGAAGCGGTCACCAGCCAGCGCCCCGCTGCATCCACACCGATGCGCCGGATGGGCGCCGTGTGCTGCCCGGCCTCGATGCGCGGGAAGAGCGCAGTGTGCGACACTGCCCCAATGCGGGAAAAGGGCCGAGTGGGCGGATCGGTGGTCGGGGTGTGGGCGGTGCAGGCGGCAAGCAAGGTAACGGCCAGGAGCAGCAAGGCGGGTGGGAAAAAACGGTCGCGGGACATGGGCGGCGGCCTCCGGGATTCGGATCTTGGTCCTATCTTAACCCGGTCGGTCGGATTAGAAACTGTCTAAGAACTAACTCTAGTAATGCCTGGTTGGCTCCCTCGCCCCCTGGGGGGGGAGAGGGGGGATCAATGGCTTTATCAAGCAAAATCAATGGGTTGGTTTTTTCTCTCGTTCCCACGCGCCGCGTAGGAACGCGGAAGCTCCGCGCCGCGGAGTGTCTCGGAGCGGACCGCGGGGATGTTGCGGTCATCTAGCCTGTGAAAACCATTGGTTAGTGCAGATAACAACCGGAAAGCGAACCACGGATGAACACGGATCGACACGGATGG
>NZ_FLUY01000677.1 GCF_900092655.1 Candidatus Thiosymbion oneisti | reverse complement strand
ACAGCCCGTAGGTTGGGCAAAGCCGGTAGGATGTGGTGAGCGCCGGGCGCGGAGCGACCGGCGCGAACCGCATCGATAGTGCGGTGAGCGCTTGCCTACTGCCTCAGAGACAACAGGGACAAGACAGGCAACCGCATCTTTGGATGGCGGCGAGCCCAACATCCGCGTCATGAAACCTTGGCCGCTGGAGTGGCCACAACTGCATTCCCACGCTGGAGCCTGGGAACGAGCGTGAATCTTCCCGAAAACATGGCCTTGTCGGGTGGGCTGTGCCTACCGCCGCCCCCGTCACCCTGGTATCAGGAACCTTGATCGAAAAGAAAATTACCGGCGCTCACCCTGGCCCGGAACGGATGCCGGCGCTCGACGCCGAGCGGCTACACAGGGTCTACCGGTCGTTGCTGGCGCAGTATGGTCCTCAACACTGGTGGCCGGGCGACTCGCCGTTCGAGGTCATGGTCGGCGCCATCCTCACCCAGAACACCGCCTGGACCAATGTGGAGCGGGGCCTGGAACGGCTGTGCGACCGCATCCCACTCCAGGCCCAAGCGATCCTCTCCCTGCCGGGTGACGAGCTGGCCGAATGCCTGCGGCCGGTCGGTTACTTCAACGTCAAATCCAAGCGGCTGCGGAATTTCTGCCGCGCCTATCTGGAGGCGGGCGGGTTGGACGGCTTGTGGGCCTTGGCAACCGAAGAACTGCGCCGCTGGCTGCTGGACATCCACGGCATCGGCCCCGAAACGGCGGACGATATGCTGCTCTATGCCTTCGAGCGTCCGGTCTTCGTCGTGGACGCCTACACCCGCCGCATCTTCGAGCGGCTCGGTGTACTGACCGGGAACCCAGGCTATGAGGCCATCCGCCAGGGTTTCGAGACAGCCCTCGGCAAGGACGTTCCCTTGTTCAACGAGTACCACGCCCTCATCGTGCGACACGGCAAGACCATATGCCGCCCTACCCGACCACTATGCGCCCAATGTTGCCTGCGTGAGTGCTGTCCTGAAGCGCCGTAGGTTGGGCAAAGCCGGTAGGATGCGGTGAGCGTGGTATACCGCCTCATGGATGGCATTGACGGCCAGCGCGAACCGCATCGCCGGATAGCCCATGCCCGACATTGCGCACGCGCTTTCGGGATTCGATGACGGGCACCTTTTTCGTCAACGGCATGTTTGAATAATCTAATGGGTTAGAGCCGCCTGATCGCTGAAAATACCTATTTTTCAAGGTGCCTTTACGGGGGTTGATGCGGTTCGTTGCGGGCGTCCATCGATGCGGTTCGCGCCCCCGCGTGGTGCCATCCTGTAAGACCTACCGCGCTCACCGCATCCTACGGCCCTCTGAGTGCCCCTTTGTGGCTTTGTGGCTTTGTGTGATGTTTGTCTTTACTCACACCAAGCCACAAAGCCACGAAGAATAGCGCATCAATCCAACACCGCAGTAGACGGAGGCGGCGGGATGCGCTGCGCTTTCCCGCCCTACGGTCCTCGGGGCAAGCTCTCTCCCGGCGGGAGGGTGTCGCAAAAACGGTAGCGTCAGTTGCCAGTCTGTGAAATTTAAACCACAGAGGACACAGAGAATTGGCCGATTCCTTTCTCTGTGTTCTCTGTGTTCTCTGTGGTTCGAAATGACTTTTTGTCTGGCTCCCACGCTCCAGCGTCCTGCAACCTTATCCCGAGCGAAGCGAGGGATCTGGCCGCCGGAGCGACCCGCCTGCGTGACACTCCGCGGCGCGGAGCTTCCGCGTTCCCACGC
>NZ_FLUY01001101.1 GCF_900092655.1 Candidatus Thiosymbion oneisti | reverse complement strand
CCTAGTGTAGTGCGCTGTAAATAGTAGAACTAACAAAGCCGCCCCTGGTCGGTTGTAGAGAGCCGATGCAGACAAGAG
>NZ_FLUY01000254.1 GCF_900092655.1 Candidatus Thiosymbion oneisti | reverse complement strand
ATTCTCTCGTTCCCACGCGCTGCGTGGGAACGCGGAAGCTCCGCGCCGCGGAGTGTCTCGGAGTGGACCGCTGGGATGTTGCGGCCATCTAGCCTGTGAAAACCACTGGTTAGTGCAGATAACAACCGGAAAGAGAACCACGGATGAACACGGATCGACACGAATGGAGACAAATCCGTGTCTATCCGTGTCTATCCGTGGTTCGAGATAGCGAGGATTAGATCGTTTGTTAATTGAGAACATCCCCTAGCAATATCGATCGAAACTAGATACTAGTCGCCCATGGGAGCGCTGGGAACGCTGGGAACGCCGGCATCCTGCCGGCCAGGATTCGCCGGCAAGGTGCTGTTCTAACCCGCCTTCTCCGCAGCGCGGAGCTTCCACGTCCCCACGCGGTGCGTGGGGACGAGAAGCTTGTCAATCCTGTAAACCCTGTCCGATTGAGGTTTCGCCACGAAGCTCGAGTCGGGCTCTCATGGGCTCAAGGCGATGCCTCGCTAGTGGTTGCAAAAGCCTAGGGTCGTGACTAGAATCCATAGCCTGATTACCGAGCAATTTAGTCGGATATGGCCTTGGGTCGAGATCCGGGCATCCAGCGCGGATCTTCACCGATCGCCGGCAAGCACATAGCACACCTCAGGAGACTACCTCATGGCACACGAACTGCCCGCACTCCCATATGACAAGAAGGCCCTGGAGCCTGTCATCTCCCAGGAGACCATCGAGTATCACTACGGCAAGCACCACCAGACCTATGTCACCAACCTCAACAAACTGGTGCCCGGTACCGAGTTCGAAGGCAAGAGCCTGGAAGACGTCATCATGAAATCCTCCGGCGGTGTATTCAATAACGCCGCGCAGGTGTGGAACCACAGCTTCTACTGGAGCTGTCTGAACCCCAAGGGCGGTGGTGAGCCCTCCGGCGCCCTGGCCGGTGCCATTAAAGCCAAATTTGGTTCTTTCGACGCATTCAAGAAGCAGTTTACCCAGTCTGCCACGACCAATTTCGGTTCCGGTTGGACCTGGCTGGTGAAGGGTAAGGACGGTTCTCTGGAGATCGTCAATACCTCCAACGCCGGTACCCCCATGACCGAGGGTAAAACCGCCCTGTTGACGGTCGATGTCTGGGAGCATGCCTACTATATCGACTACCGCAATGCTCGCCCCAAGTATCTGGAGGAGATCTGGAAGATCGTCGACTGGGATTTCGTAGCGGCCAAGTACACCGGCTGACGCGGTTGACCGATTGCAGGGCACCTTGAAAACCCCAAGGTGCCCCGAACCCATGCTAGAGTCGCTATATCAAGCCGATCCCTCTCATCCTTAAGATTCCCGGAACCGACTATGGCAGCCGTCATTGAGCGCATCGACAGCCTCGAACAGACCGTGCAGAATTTCGTCAGGAATACCGACGTCCAGTTCGACCGGCTCTACAACTCGCAGCTGCAAACGGAAGCCGAGCTGCGCCTATTCAAGGACGAGACGCGCCGGCAGCTTCGGGAGATGAACAAAAAGTGGGGGGAGCTCTCCAACAAGCTGGGCACCCTGGT
>NZ_FLUY01000678.1 GCF_900092655.1 Candidatus Thiosymbion oneisti | reverse complement strand
CTTTATGGATTCCGGACTGCTTTGGAGTGCGCCGGCAAAGCGGCGCGACCGCATCGAACCTCAGCGACGGGGGATACCAGCGGCGCT
>NZ_FLUY01000947.1 GCF_900092655.1 Candidatus Thiosymbion oneisti | reverse complement strand
GTCCGGCGTTATCCGGTGCGGCCCACAAGGCGTCTGCTCTGACCGTTGCCGACAGCTGGTCATTGGGTGCGTAAGCCGTCTGAAAGACGGC
>NZ_FLUY01000684.1 GCF_900092655.1 Candidatus Thiosymbion oneisti | reverse complement strand
CGGCGCCGACGCAAGCTCTGCTACTGAGGCCGTTGACACTAACTTAATGGCAGTGACGCTGGAGCGTGGGAACGAGCGCGAAATCGCGTTCGCTTTTTGAATCCGCAGATTACACAGATTTTCGCAGATTGTTTCTTTCTTCATCTGCGGAAATCTGCGTAATCTGCGGATTGAAAAGGATATCGGAGTTCATGCCTCGCAGAAACGCCGAATCATTCCCCGCAGTAGCTCCAGGGTCGGAGGGATCCGGCCAACCTCCAGGTACTCGTCCGGCTGATGGGCCTGGGCCAGGTTACCCGGCCCGAGGATCAGGGTCTCCATTCCCAGTTGGTTGAAAAAGGGGGCCTCGGTCCCGAAGCTCACTGCCTCCGCTGCGTGACCGGTGAGCAATTCCCCTGCCTTGACGATGGCCGATTCCCGCGGTGTTTCAGCCGGTGGGATACTGGCGAACAGGGGCTCTACCTCCCATGCGAGTCCGCGCCGACCGGCGATTGCCGCGACCCGACTCGCCAGCTCGGAGCGCAAATCTTCGGTCTTCATTCCCGGCAGCACCCGCAGATCCAGGTGCAGCTCACAGTTATCACAGATGCGGTTGAAATTGTCGCCGCCATGGATATAGCCCAGGTTAAGCGTCGGGCTCGGCAAGGCAAAAGCGGGATGGTGATAGCGTCGTTCGAGCGCCTCACGCCAGGCCATGAGGTCTCCCATGATCTCCTGCATGCCATCGAGGGCATTGCGGCCCAGGCTCGGTTCACTCGCATGGCCGCTCCGCCCCGTCAGGCGTATCGCCTCCCCCATCACTCCCTTGTGCAGGCGCACCGGGCTGAGCCCGGTCGGCTCCCCAATCAGGGCATAGCGACCGCTGGGACGGCCGGCATGGGCCAGCGCCCGGGCCCCGCTCATGGAGGACTCTTCGTCCGCGGTGGCCAGGATCACCAGGGGCCTGCCCAGGTCTTGCGCCCTCAGCCCCTTTGCGGCCTCGATGGCGATACCGAGGAAGGACTTCATGTCGCTGGTACCGAGCCCGTAGAGCCGACCATTGTCTTCCGTGAGGCGGAATGGGTCGTGGCTCCAGCGTTCCGGGTTGCAGGGAACCGTGTCCGTGTGCCCCGCCAACACCAGCCCACCGGGTCCCGTCCCCAGGGTCGCAATCAAATTGACCTTACCCGGACGATCCGGTACTTCCATCAGCTCGGTACGAAATCCCGCCGCCTCCAGCCAATCGGCCAGCAGATCGATGACGGCCTGATTGCTCTGATCCAAGCCGGGATTGACGCTGCTGACGGACGGCGTGGCGATCAGGGCCTCCAGCATGGAGGTCAGGGATGGTATGGTATGGGACATACAGTTGCTCCCCAGGATCGGACCGGGAAATCTTTTAGTCCGCAGATTACACCGATTGCGGAGTAAAAAAACGAAAGGATCTGCGTAATCTGCGGATATATACTGCCACACGGCACAATTGTGTATTTCACTCCCTTTCCCACCGGGAGGGTGTCGTAAAAGGTGAGGCCCGACGCGGTCATTCTCGTTCCCACGCGCTGCGTGGGAAGCTGGTTGCTCTGCGCCGCGGAGAGCATCAGGCCGGTGTCCGGCATTCGGATACCCGTCGCGCGTGAATATTTCGGTAAGCGAGGTGTGCCGATGGTGCCCGAGCGCAAGGCGCGGCGAGGAGGAAT
>NZ_FLUY01000361.1 GCF_900092655.1 Candidatus Thiosymbion oneisti | reverse complement strand
CCAGATACTCAAACAATGGCACGCACAGCAACCCCAACTGTTTAAAAAAATTCCACGTAATCATCCGGGACCTGACAC
>NZ_FLUY01000687.1 GCF_900092655.1 Candidatus Thiosymbion oneisti | reverse complement strand
CCCCTCTCCCGGCGGGAGGGTGTCGCAAAAGCCCCGCTCCCGGTCTCTGGTTCCCACGCAGCGCCTGGGAACGAGAAAACTCAGCCTGA
>NZ_FLUY01000596.1 GCF_900092655.1 Candidatus Thiosymbion oneisti | reverse complement strand
GGGATGTCTGGGAGGGGCAGGGGACATAACCCAACCCTATGTGCTGTAGCCGCCTGAGAGGCTGTCTAAAAACTAACCTATTGATTTTCTATCGGCATTGATTTTCGGCTGGCTCCCCAGGCTCCAGCGTGGGAGCAGACCTGGTCCCGACGGAGGAGGGATCTGATGCT
>NZ_FLUY01000688.1 GCF_900092655.1 Candidatus Thiosymbion oneisti | reverse complement strand
ATACTGGATCTGTTTGCCGTCATCGACTGGATGATGCGCCTGCCGAATGCACTCGAACAACAGCTATGGCAAGCTATAGAAACCATCGAAGGAGAAATAAAGATGCCCTATGTCACCAGTATTGAACGACTTGCCATCCAAAGAGGCTTGCAGCAAGGCAAACTCGAAGGCGAGACCGAAAAAGCCGCAACTATCCTGGAACGTCTTCTTGTCAAACGCTTCGGCCCCCTCGACGAAGAGACCCGCAAGCGCCTCGAATTGGCCACCCTGGAACAACTCGATCTTTGGACTGATCGCATTCTGGATGTGTCCACGGTAGATGCTGTGTTCGAGCAGCATTGACGCAAGAAAGAGGATACGGAATTCCAGCGCAGGATAGGCGCAGCTTTCACAAGCTCCGAAGTGTGGCAACGGGCCATATAAGCTATGAAGCTACTTACGATTGTTGCTAGTTGGGCGTCAATTACCGGGGGAGTGATTGCCCTGTTTTCTCTTGCCGAGAAAGTAACCCAGGATAGCGCTAAGGAAAGGGTCTCAGCCTGGCTTAAAAATATAAAGATGCCAGCATCTACGGATAACTGGGCAGCTGAATTCGGCCGAATGTTCGACGCGATTTTCGGCGAAAGACATCTGAGTATCAGGTGCTTTCTGGCGTCTAGCGTCGCTTCCGTTTTATCTGTGGTCATAATCAGTATATTGATAGCAAATATAATGCCGAATGAAATCAAAGAAGCCATGCTTCGGGCTATAGAAAATTCTTATGGAAGCCTGATTGGAGGTTATCTTATACTTGTTGGCTTAGTCAATTTATTACCGGATTATGTGTCTTTACTCGAAACCAGGCTGGTCATATCCATTATCGGAAGCTCGGATAAACCAAGCACCATAGCGGTTGCCATACTATTGGATGCCTTTGCTACACTATTGATTTGGTTGATCAGCATTCTATTGTTTTCGACCCTACTTGCCTGGCTCTTCCTTGAGCCCAACTCGTGGTGGTCTGCAATACAAATCATCTGGGAGGAGCTTTTAGGATTAAGCAGCATTGAATTACCAATTGATTATCTCCTTATCACCCTTGCCGGGTCTACGTATTTCACATCGGTTTGGATCTGGCTATATCTTGCCGGTGGCGGCGCTGTCAAACTTTATTATTTTCTTACGAGCAAAACAAAGCTATTCTTTTCATTTCTCGATCTGGAGAGACGGCCGTTCTTGTCTTTGGGATTCGCAGCCTGCATCCTGATAACCATACTTTTTGCAATATTGTCTCCTGTATTAACGTAAGATACTGACCCCGCCCAACAAAATTATTGGAGTTTCCAAATGCTTTATGTGGTCATGATCTCAAGTTGGGAACAATACGGGCGGCGGTCCGACAACTCGGAATCGACTGGAAGATGTTTGAAAGCAACAAATAGCTTCGTCGCCATCTTCATGCAGGTACGGGGACAATGCCATTAAGTTAAGCCTCAAAGCCCCTCTCTCGGCGAGGGTGTCGCAAAAGCGGTGGCATCAGCCGCCAGTCTGTGAAGTTTAAACCACAGAGGACACAGAGAACGCAAAGAATTAGCCGATTCCTTTCTCTGTGTTCTCGGTGTCCTCTGTGGTTCGAAATGACTTTTGCGACACCCTCGGCGGGAGAGGGGTTCAGGGATCGATCAATCACAAACGGCACCGGTGATGCTTAACTTAATGGCATTGGGTACGGGGTATCATCCTGATATGGGAGGCCGACACGACCTGGGTCAAGGTATTAGTGGCACAGGAGCGGTAATCTATCCGTTGCCCGTGAATCGTTCGGAAAACAGACAGACTCTCAATATGTGACGGGTATAATGGATACGTTTTTCGCCCAAGGCGGTTACGCCTTCTACGTGTGGAGTGCCTACGGCATGGCCCTGATCCTGCTGGTCCTGGAGCTGGTGCAGCTCGGCCGCCGGCGGCGTGCCATCCTGGCCCGTCTCGCTCGCTTGCTGAGGTCACAGGTGCTGAAGGCACGGGCGAACAGAGGCATCTCGGTTGCACGTGAATAGTTTGTGATGGGTTAACCAGTGAAGGCCAGACACAAGCGCTTCGTCTTCGTCGCCCTCGCCATCCTGGGCGTGGGCATCGCCGCGGCCCTGGCTATCAGCGCCATGCGCAGCAATCTCTCCTATTTCTTCAGCCCCTCCCAGGTGGCTGCCGGGGAGGCCCCGACGAATGCCCTATTCCGGCTCGGCGGCCTGGTGGTGAAGGACAGCCTGGCCCGGCAAGGGGATGGCCTGACGCTGACCTTTGCGGTCACCGACAATGCCGCCACCCTATCGGTGAGCTACACCGGGATCCTGCCGGACCTGTTCGGCGAAGGCCAGGGCGTGGTGGCCAAAGGCCGCCTGGGTGAGGACGGGGTCTTCTACGCCGAGGAGGTGCTGGCCAAGCACGATGAATCCTATATGCCACCGGAGGTAGCCGACAGCCTGCGGCCCGTCCAGGCAGCGGACGGCACCGAGACGGCCGCGGGCCGATGATCCCGGAACTGGGGCACCTGGCCCTCATCCTGGCCCTGGCCCTGGCTAGCATCCAGGCCATACTTCCCCTCGCGGGCTCTTTCACCCACCGCCGGTCCTGGATGGCGATGGCGCGGCCCCTGGCCTGGGGTCAGCTCGCCTTCTTAAGCCTAGCCTTCGCCTGTCTGCTGTGGGCATTCCTGAGTGACGACTTCTCGGTCCTCTACGTGGCCCGCAACTCCAATCGCCTCATGCCCGCCGTCTACAAGGTCTCGGCCGTGTGGGGCGCCCACGAGGGCTCGCTCCTGCTGTGGGCCCTCCTGCTCGGCGGCTGGGGCGCGGCGGTGGCGGCCTCCGGGCGCAACCTGCCCCCTCAAGTAGCAGCGCGGGTGCTCTCGGTGCTGGGCCTGATCGGCATCGGCTTCCTGCTCTTCATGCTGCTGACCTCCAACCCCTTTACGCGCCTGTTCCCGGTGCCGCCGGAGGGACGGGACCTCAATCCCCTGCTCCAGGACCCGGGGCTGGCCATCCATCCGCCCATGCTCTACATGGGCTATGTAGGCTTCTCGGTGGCCTTCGCCTTCGCCATCGCCGCGCTCCTGGGCGGTAAGCTGGACGCGACCTGGGCGCGCTGGTCCCGGCCTTGGACCACCGTGGCCTGGGTCTTCCTGACCCTCGGCATCGCCCTGGGCAGCTGGTGGGCCTATTATGAGCTGGGTTGGGGCGGCTGGTGGTTCTGGGACCCGGTGGAAAACGCCTCCCTTATGCCCTGGCTGGTGGGCACGGCCCTGATCCACTCCCTGGCGGTCACCGAGAAGCGGGCGGCATTCAAGCGCTGGACCCTGCTCCTGGCCCTGTGCGCCTTCTCCCTGAGCCTGCTCGGCACCTTCCTGGTACGCTCCGGGGTGTTGACTTCGGTGCACGCCTTCGCCACGGACCCCGCCCGCGGCACCTTCATCCTGGTGTTCCTGTGCCTCGTGGTCGGCGGTTCCCTGGCCCTTTACGCCTGGCGCACGCCGGAAGTCTCCGGCGGCGGGCGCTTCGACCCCTTGTCCCGGGAAACCTTTCTCCTGGTCAACAACCTGCTGTTGACGGCCTTCGCCGCCCTGGTCCTGTTCGGCACCCTGGCCCCTCTGATCTACGAGGCCATGGGCTGGGGCAAGATTTCCGTGGGCTTCCCCTGGTTCAACCGGATGTTCCTAGTCCTCATGCCCTTCCTGGCCCTGGTCTTAGGTCTCGGCCCCATGACCCGCTGGAAACGGGATCAGACCGGCCGCTTGGTCAAGGGGCTCGGGATCGCCGCCCTAGTCTCCCTCGCCACCGCCGGCGTGGCCAGCCTGTTCCCACCCAAAACCACGGGCGGCTCCCTGTTGGTCGCCCTGGGCCTGGGGCTGGCGGCCTGGGTGCTCCTCGCCCACCTGGCGGGGCTGCGGGACCGCCTGCGTCGCCGACGGGACATCGCAGCCGTGGCCGCGGACCTGAAGGGCGGCGGACGCGGCTACTACGGCATGCTCCTGGCCCATCTGGGCGTCGCTATGTTCATCTTCGGTGTCACCATGGTCTCCAACTTCGGCAGCGAACAGGACATTCGCATGTCCCCCGGTGACGTCCATGAGACCGCCGGCTACCGCTTCCGGTTCGAAGGCGTGACCACAGTGCCCGGCCCCAACTATCGGGCCGTCCGAGGCCGCTTCCTGGTCTTCCAAGGGGACCGGCAGATCGCGGTGTTGGAGCCCGAAAAGCGCACCTACTTCACCAGCCCCAAGCCTATGACCGAGGCCGCAATCGACTGGGGATTCACACGCGATCTTTATGTCTCCCTCGGCGAACCCCTAGGTGAGAGCGGGAGGGATGGCGACTGGGCCCTGCGTATCTACTACAAACCCGCCGTGCGCTGGATCTGGCTCGGTGGCCTATGCATGGCCCTGGGTGGACTGCTCGCGATCACGGATCGCCGCTATCGGATCACCCGCCGTCGGGCCAAGGTAGCGGCAGACACAGCAACCGCGAGGGTCTGAGGATGGGTAAATTCATCAGCGCCTTGCTACCCCTGGGGATATTCGTCGCCTTGGCGGCATTGCTCTTCAATGGCCTGATGCGCGACCCCAGTGCCATCCCCTCCACCATGATCGACAAGCCCACGCCGGAGTTCTCGCGTCCTAGCCTCCTCGATCCCACCCGGTTAGTCACCCAGGAGGCCCTGCGCGGCGACATCACCCTGGTCAACGTCTGGGGCACCTGGTGTGTAAGCTGCCGGCAAGAGCACCCGCAGCTGCTGCGACTGGCCGGGCGCGAAGGCGTCAAGATCGTCGGCTTCAACTGGCGGGACGAGCGCGCCCGGGCCATCGACTACCTGCGCAGCCACGGCAATCCCTATGCCCTGACCGCCATGGTGGGAGACACGGATCCCCTCATCGTCAACTGGGGTGTGGTCGGCGCCCCCGAAACCTTCTTCATCGACCGCAAGGGCACCATTCGCTACAAGCACACAGGGCCGATCACCCCCGATATCTGGAAGGATCGACTGCGCCCCATCTACGCCACTCTGAAATCCGAGCCTTAGCATATGCGCCCTACCCTGCCTCTGCTCGCCCTGCTTGGGGCCTTGGTGCCCTACATAGCGGGCGGTTACACCCTCGAACAGTTCACCTTCGATACCCCGGAACAGGCCGCCGACTTCCGCGCCCTGCTTACGGAGCTGCGGTGCGTGGTCTGTCAGAACGAGACCCTCGCGGTCTCCCAGGCGGACGTGGCGCAGATCATGCGCGAAGAGGTCTATCGGCTGGTACAGGAGGGCAAGGACGAGGCCCGGATCAAGGGCTACCTGGTGGACCGTTATACCGATCACGTCCTCTACGACCCGCCGTTGAAGCCCTCCACCTACCTGCTCTGGTTCGGCCCCTTTCTACTCATCGCGGTGGGCGCCTGGTTACTGGTCCGCACCCTCCTGCGCAAGCGGCAGGACCCGGATCACGCCCTCTCCGCACCGGAGCGGGAGCAGCTGCGGGAGCTGCTCACCGCCCCCGGACCGGATCAAGACGGATCGGATCGGGATCTCGATAATGGTTCAGGAAGAAACGCTCCGGGGCTGGCTGCTTCGCCCCCTCTCCCGCCGAGGGTGTCGCAAAAGCCCCGCTCCCACCGGGAGGGTGTCGCAAAAGCCCCGCTCCCGGTCTCTGGTTCCCACGCAGCGCCTGGGAACGAGAAAACTCAGCCTGA
>NZ_FLUY01001134.1 GCF_900092655.1 Candidatus Thiosymbion oneisti | reverse complement strand
CAATCATGACTGAAAACCCCTTTGATTGATTTTGTAGATGAGTTATTCTACTCTAGCATTTAAAAAATACCACTACCC
>NZ_FLUY01000690.1 GCF_900092655.1 Candidatus Thiosymbion oneisti | reverse complement strand
CTTGCTTTGCCCATCCTACGGGCGTTGCCCAACCGCCTGCCGTGAGCTGGGATCTTCGCGTGCCGAAACCGGCGCACGCAATGCGATACAGGTCGTTCATGTTCCGGTTCGGATGCCTAAGGCATCGAGGTAACCTGCTGCTTGCTGGCGAGTTATCATTCGGTTGCCCTGGGCGATTCGCCGGAGTGAGCGCGTATGAATTTCTTTGAGTCGATAAAGACGCAAGCAGTAAAGAAAACGACGAATCACGCGAATCTAAGCGAAAATTGGTTCGTGCGGATTCGCGCGATGCGTCGTTTTTACCTACACCCACGCCGTCTCCCGATACGAGGGGCCACGGCGGGCGGCCACAGGCACCCGAACGAACCGCTCAGATCAGCGCGCGGGCATCCTGGATGGCCTTGTCGATGGCGTCGCTGTGAATGATCTTTGATCCCTTGGGGACCGCTTTTCTGGCCAGCCCGAACAGCACCTTGCCCGGACCGACCTCAAAGAAGGTATCACACCCCTCAGCAACGGCCGTTGCCAGGGTATCGGTCCACAGGACCGGGCTATCGATCTGCTTGATCAAGTTGTCGATGGTATAGGGCTGAGCCAATTGTCCGGTCAAATTGGCGATGACCGGATACTCGGTGGGATTCAGTGGCGTACCCTCGAGCTTGGGAGTCATTTCTTCCCGTGCCGGTGCCATCAGGCTGGAGTGGAAGGGCGCGGATACCGGCAGTGGTGTGCACCGGATCTTTTCGTCGGCGAGGGCCTTGGTGAGGGCTTCTACGGCCGTTTTGTGTCCCGAGACAATCTGCTGTTGCGGACCGTTGAAATTGACGACCTCGACGGTGCCGAGACGCGTGTCTATGGCCTTACATTTCTCAATCAGTGCTGCCGGGTCCAGGCCGATGACCGCGGCCATGGCGCCGGTTCCTTCCGGAACGGCCCTTTGCATGGCCTGACCACGCATCCTTACCAGTTTGACCGCCCGCGCAAAATCGAGCTTACCGGCCGCAACCAATGCCGAGTACTCACCCAGACTATGGCCCGTAAACAGCTTGGGGCGCAAATCCGTTTCACTCGTCAGGACCCGCCAGACGGCAATGCTGGTCGTCAGGATGGCCGGTTGCTGATTGGCGGTTAACCGGAGCTCCGCTTCCAGGCCATTGAAGCACAGATCACTGAGCTTGAAATCCAGTACTTCATCGGCCTCCGAAAAGGTATTGCGAGCTACCTCGAATCCCTCGCACAGTGCCTTACCCATGCCTACGTATTGAGATCCCTGGCCGGGGAACATCGCTAGGATATTTGCCATGATTGATACTCTTAAAGGTTCAAAACGGAACGACTACCGTCCGTACCCATAAGGGTCGGATGGAGTTTTCTCGGAAATCGGATCGGCCCTGCAAGACCTCGAAGAATTCATCGAATGTTAGCCGCGACGATGGTACCGAGCAAGATTCCGACATCCCTATCACCAAGGCAAACGCTATAAATCCAGCCGAAAACATGGCCTTACGGAGTGAGCTGCCTACCGCAGGTAGGGCAGACAGATGCCTACCGCGCCTTTGCGGTTCAAACTGTTCCGCCGAAGGTGTTATTCTTGACGTTACTTGCCGCATTTCTGCGCGGCGCTGGTCAATCGTGCGAGTCGAGTATAGATGGCAAGTTCACCGGAAGGGCTCCTGACGATTCAGGATTTCATACGCTGGGGAGCCAGCCGCTTCAACGCGGAAGGCCTGTTCTTCGGTCACGGCACCGACAATGCACTGGACGAGGCGGTCCAGTTAGTGCTGCACGCCCTGCACCTGCCGCCGGACCTGTCGGCGGCCTACCGCGAGTGCCGACTCACCTTTCCCGAACGGGGAGCGGTCTGCGAGCTTCTGGAACGACGGATAAACGAGCGCAAGCCGGCCGCCTATCTGACCAATCGTGCCTGGTTCGCGGGACTGGAGTTCTACGTCAACGAGGACGTGTTGGTGCCCCGTTCACCCCTGGCCGAGCTGGTGGAGGCGGGCTTCGATCCCTGGGTCGGATCGGAAGGGCTGCATCGCATCTTGGACCTGGGTGCGGGAAGCGGCTGCATCGGTATCGCCTGTGCGGTTTATTTGCCCGAGGTGGAGGTGGATCTCGCGGAGATCTCGCCGGCGGCCTTGGAGGTAGCCTCCATCAATCGGGCGCGCCATCACCTGGAGGAGCGGGTACAGCTACTGCAATCGGACCTGTTCGAGCATATCGGGGACCGGCATTATGACATTATCGTCTCCAATCCCCCCTATGTCAGTACCGCGGAGCTGGCCACCCTGCCGGAGGAATCCCGCAAGGAGCCGGAGCTGGGGCTGGCGGGTGGCGAGACCGGCTTGGATCTGGTCTTGCGTATTCTGCGTGATGCCCCGACCTATCTCAACGAAGGCGGCGTGTTGGTGGTCGAGGTGGGGAACGCCGCCGCGGAACTGGAACAACGCTTCCCGGACCTGCCGTTTCTCTGGATCGAGTTCGAGCGGGGAGGCGAGGGCGTGTTCCTGATGCAGCGCGACCAGCTCACCGAGTTTAATCCGCTCTTCGAGAAAGAGTTGGAGACGCTATGAGCCTGAGACGGGCAAGGAGCATCGACGAGTACGTCGAATGGGTACGCCAGGCGGTCTTCGAGGTCGGGGATCTGCGTGAATGCCTGGAGTACGAGCTGGAGGACCTCAACCGCTTCCCGGCCTTCCTCGATCCCCTGCAGGAGGGCATCGAAGGCATCTACCGCTCCATGCAGGATGGGACCTATGGCTTCGGGCGCGAAGACATGCCCTTCATGGATCTGGCGGAGTGCTACGCGGATGAGATCCCGTTCCATACTCTACTCAAGCAGATCAATGAGACTCACCGCAGGGGCCTGGTAATCGACTCGGACGGCGGCTAGTACAGCAGTCCCGAAGTACCGATAACATGGGAGTCATCTTTAATTGCCGCAAATGAACGCAAATCGGTCGTAAAAGATCAGATTGTCCTTTCTGTCCGCAGATTACGCAGATTCTCACAGATTGTTTCACTTTTAATCTGCGAAAATCTGCGTCATCCGTGGATCGATTGAAGCTGCCGAATCATTTTTCCCATACTCAACCTGAATCTCGGCGGCTCCGCTTTTTACCGCCGATGAACGAGAATGAACGCAGATCGGTCGCAATCGATTCGCCATCAGCGACGGTTCTTGACTCATTTGCGTCGATTTGCGTTGATTCGCGTTCATTTGCGGTAGAAACAGCCTCCAGCCTCCCCCCAGCTTTCCTCTAGGTCCCCTCATGGATCAAACCGTCGCTTTCGACCTGGCGCTCATCCGCCGCTACGACCAAAGCGGTCCACGCTATACCTCCTATCCCACCGCCGTAGAGTTTCACGACGGCTTCGGTGAGCCGGAATATCGCCGGGCCTGCGCCCGCAGCAACTCGAGTGGGCGGCCCCTCTCGCTCTACGTCCATATTCCGTTTTGCGATACGGTCTGCTTCTATTGCGCCTGCAACAAGATCGCTACCAAGGACCGCAGCCGTGCCCAACCCTATCTGGAGTGGGTCTATCGGGAGCTCGAGCTGCAGGGCGCCTTGTTCGGGGCCGACCAGACGGTGGAGCAGCTCCACTGGGGTGGGGGGACGCCGACCTTTATCAGCCGGGACCAGATGCGCGAGCTCATGGACCACACCCGGCGCCGCTTCCGGCTGGCGGCGGACGAGGTCGGCGAATACGCCATCGAGATCGATCCGCGGGAGGCGGATGCGCAAACGGTCGTCCTGTTGCGGCGCTTGGGCTTCAACCGCATGAGCCTGGGGGTGCAGGACTTGGATCCGGTGGTCCAAAAGGCAGTCAATCGCATCCAGACCGAAGGGGAGACCCTGGCGGTGCTGGAGGCGGCGCGCGCAGAGGGTTTCCGCTCCATCAGCATCGATCTCATCTACGGGCTGCCGTTCCAGACTGTGGATGGCTTCATCCACACCTTGGAGCGCATCGTCGCATTCGCCCCGGACCGCTTGTCCGTCTTCAACTACGCCCATCTACCACAGCGCTTCATGCCCCAGCGGCGCATCAATGAAGCGGACCTACCGTCTCCCCACACCAAGCTCGACATCCTCAAGACCACCGGCGAGCTGCTTACGGACGCCGGCTATATCTATATCGGCATGGATCACTTCGCGCGACCGGATGACGAGTTGGCGGTGGCGCAACGCAGCGGCAGTCTTTACCGCAACTTCCAGGGCTACTCCACCCATGCGGACTGTGATCTCATCGGCATCGGCATGACCTCGATCGGTAAGCTAGACAACAGTTACTCTCAGAACCGGCGGACCCTCGACGAATACTGCCGGGACATCGACGCCGGCTGCCTGCCGGTCTTCCAGGGCATCGAACTGAGCCGCGACGACGAGATCCGCCGCGATGTCATTACCCGGCTGATCTGTAACTTCGCGCTGGATGTTCCCAACCTGGAACAGACCTGGGGTATCGAGTTCGCCGACTACTTCAGTGATGAGCTGCCCAAATTGGCGCCCATGCAGGAGGATGGGCTGCTGACGCTCGACGAGCAACAGATCCGCGTCCTGCCCAAGGGCCGATTGCTGATCCGGAACATCTGCATGGCCTTCGATGCCTACCGGGCCGCCAAAAAAGATGGGCCGGTGGGCTTCTCCAAGGTCATCTGACACCTAAGAGGCTGTCTAAAACAAGACCATGTCCCACGATCAGAACTTCAAGAATCTCATCCTCGACTATCCGCGTCAGGCGCTGGCCTTTTTCGCCGCGACCGAAGCCGATGCGATCGGCGCAGCCCGGATTACACCCGTGCGCCAGGAGCAATTCCAGGAACGCCTCGGCGAACGATTTCGGGAGCTGGACGTGCCGCTGCTGGTGGAATGGCCCGACGGGCGGCGCGAGGCCCTGTTGTTCGTGCTCGAAGAAGAGAGCGACGCGCGGCGCTTCTCCATCCACCGCCTGGCCCACTATTGTCTGGACCTGGCCGAACTGATGGAGACCGACCGCGTGGTCCCGGTCGTCATCTTCCTGCGCCGAGCAACTGGTGCGCCCCAACGGCTGTGCCTGAGCGGAGACCACCACACCTACCTTGATTTTCACTATCTGAGCTGCGTCCTGGGCGAGCTCTCCTACGAGCACCATCGCCACAGCGATAACCTGGTGGTCCGGCTGAATCTGCCCAACATGCAGTATCCCGTACAGCGCAAGGTCGAGGTCTATGCCCAAGCGGTTCGGGGGCTGACCACGCTGGAATGCGATCCTGAGAAGCAGCTCAAATACCTGGACTTCATCGACATCTATGCGGCGCTTGACGATAATGAGCGGGTCGAATACCAACGTGACTACCCTGACGAGGCGCAGACCATGAGCCGATTTGCCGAACGCTTTCACGAACAGGGCATGCAGCAAGGCATGCAGCAGGGCATGCAGCAAGGCATGCAACAGGGCATGCAACAGGGCATGCGGCAAGGCAAGCACCAAGGTGAAGCCTTGGTATTGGAACGCCAGTTGCGCCTGAAATTCGGTGCCTTGCCCGATGAAGTACAGCGCCGGATCGAGCAGGCCAACGAGCAGACCCTGCTCACGTGGTCCGAGCGGGTCCTCACCGCCAGTCGTCTTGATGAAGTTCTGCACTGAGCACGTGAGGTAATTAAGCAAGGGACACTGAGCCAATGAGTATAAGCACAGGGTCTCGGGACACGATTCCCGATTGCTTCCGCGCCGTCGCCCGGGCCCGCGGCGATCAGCCGGTGCTGCTGGGCATGGGACCGACCTGGACCTTCGCGGCACTGGATCGGGCCTCGGACGGGATCGCGGCAGGTCTGGTGGGGCGGGGCGTCGAGCCCGGCGACCGGATCGGCTTGTACTGCCCGAACACCCCCGAATTCGTGGCCGCCTATCTGGGAATACTCAAGGCCGGCGCCACGGTGGTGCCCATCAACCTGATGCTCAACCCCAAGGAGATCGTCTTTATTCTGAGCGATGCCGGCGCCAAGGGGTTCTGCTATCACCAGGCCTTGGCGGAGGTGGCGCAGCAGGCGCGTGGATTGGCCCCTGAGCTGGGGCTCTCGATCAGAATCGGCAACGGCGACGGCACGGATCCGTCCCTGGACGAGCTCATGGCAACGCCGGGAAGGCCGCCCACCTTGAGGCTCGACGCCGACCGCCACCTGGCGGTTATCCTCTATACGTCCGGCACTACCGGGCGGCCCAAGGGTGCCATGCTCAGCCATACCAATCTGTGGGTCAACACGGCAAGCATCAGGCAGGCATTGCACCTGGAGCCCGGCCGTGACCGCGTGCTGGTGGTATTACCCCTATTCCACGCATTCGCGGCCACGGTGGGCATGCTCACCCCCCTCCTCCATGGTCTCGGATCGGTGATCGTCGGCCAGTTCGATCCTAAGTCGGTCAGCGCGGCCATCGCTGATCATGGCGCTACGATCTTCCTGGGCGTGCCGAGCATGTATAACCTACTGTTGCGACTGGAGGACCAGGTCCGGAACCAGTGGGCCTCGGTGCGTTTCTGCGTGTCGGGCGGTGCCGCCATGCCGCAGGCCCTGATGGCATCCTTCGAGGAGCGCTTCGGTATCCCGATCCTGGAGGGCGACGGGCCTACCGAATGCGCTCCCGTGACCTGTGTGAACCCGCTCGCGGGGCCGCGCAAACCGGGCTCCGTGGGCCTCCCGATCCCCGGTGTCGAGATGCGCGTCGCCGGTCCGGATGGGACTTGGCTCGCGGATGGCGAGCACGGCGAGGTCTGTGTCCGGGGCGCCAACGTCATGCGGGGCTACTGGGGGCTGGAGGTGCAGACGCGGGAGAGCTTCTTCGGCGACTGGTTCCGCACCGGCGACCTGGGCTATCGGGATGCGGACGGCTATTTCTTCCTGGTCGACCGCATCAAGGATCTGATCATCAGCAACGGCATGAATGTCTACCCGCGCATGATCGAGGAGGTGCTTTATCGGCACCCGGACATCGCCGAGGCGGCAGTGGTGGGCGAACCCCACCGGCTGCACGGTGAAATCCCCGTCGCCTTCGTCGTGCCCAAGCCGGGGGCGAGGCTAGACCCGGCACGCCTGCGGGACTGGTGTAAGGAACACCTGGGTCGCCACGAGATCCCCCGCCGCCTCGAGCTGCGCGAAGACCTGCCCAGGAATGCGGCAGGCAAGATCCTCAAGCGCGAGCTGCGCCGACAGGGGGAGTTGGAGCGGGGTATCGATAGCCCCTAGTCCAGAGTTTCGACCAATTCGGAGACCGGATGCTCCGCGCCGAGATCAAACTCGGCGCTGAGGATCAGACACTCGCCAGGATGGCGTCCACGCTGGCCTTGGCGTCGCCGAAGAGCATCCGGGTGTTGTCCTCGAAGAACAGCGGATTTTGTACCCCGGCATAGCCGGTCGCCATGCTCCGCTTCATCACCACCACCGTCTTCGCTTTCCAGACCTCCAGGACCGGCATGCCCGCGATGGGGCTGCTCGGATCGATCTGGGCCGAGGGGTTAACGATATCGTTGGCGCCGATGACCAACACTGCGTCCGTGTCCGGGAAGTCCTCGTTGATCTCGTCCATCTCCATGACGATGTCGTAGGGGACCTTGGCCTCGGCCAGGAGCACGTTCATATGGCCCGGCATGCGCCCCGCCACGGGATGGATGGCGAAGCGTACCTCGACGCCCTGATCGCGCAGCTTGCGCGTGATATCGTTGATGACGTGCTGCGCCTGGGCTACCGCCATGCCGTAACCGGGGACGATGATCACCCGCTTGGCGTCCTTGAGCAGCGCCGCCGTCTCGTCGGCGGAGACGGCAACGACCTCGCCCTGATCGCCGCCCGCGGCAGTCGTGCCCCCCGCGGTGCCGAAGCCGCCGGCGATCACCGCCAGGAATTTGCGGTTCATGGCGCGGCACATGATGTAGGAGAGGATGGCGCCGCTGCTGCCCACCAGGGCGCCGGTGACGATCAAGAGATCGTTGGAGAGCATGAAGCCGGTAGCCGCCGCGGCCCAGCCGGAGTAGCTGTTGAGCATCGAGATCACCACCGGCATGTCGGCGCCGCCGATAGCCATCACCATATGGACGCCGAAGGCAAAGGCGATCAGCGTCATGATGAGCAACGGAAGGAAGCCGCTGTGCTCCTCGGCTCCCACGAACAGGACCCCGAGCCAGATGCAGATCAGTCCCAGGCCCAGGTTCAGCCAGTGGCGGGCCGGCAGGGCCAGGGGCTTGCTGGAGATGCGGGCGCTCAGCTTGCCGAAAGCGATGACCGAGCCGGTGAAGGTGACCGCGCCGATCAGGACGCCGAGATAGATCTCTACCTCGTGGATGGTCTTGGCTACTTCGGCATCCGGGCCCTCGAAGTGGGTCGTCGGGTCCAGATAGCTGGCGAAGCCGATCAGCACGGCGGCCAGACCCACGAAGCTGTGCAGGATAGCCACCAGCTCCGGCATCTGGGTCATCTGCACGCGCCTTGCGACGTAGATGCCGATAACGGCAGCGATCGCAATGCACACCGCCAGGATGGCGTAATTGGTGACGAATTCGCTGGCGATGACGGCAATCAAGGCAATCGCCATGCCGATGATGCCGTAGATGTTACCGCGCCGGGCCGTCTCCTGGTGGCTCAATCCACCCAGGGCCAGGATGAAGAGGATGCTGGCCGCAATGTATGCGGTGGTCAGAATGCCTTCAGTCATGGTCGAACCCCCTTATTTCCTGAACATGTGCAGCATGCGCTGGGTGACATAGAAGCCGCCGAAGACATTAACAGTGGCGATCAGGATGGAAATCGCGGCCAAGACGACCACCAACCAGGATTGCTCGTTGGAGACCTGGAGTAGGGCGCCGATGACGATGATGCCGCTGATCGCATTGGTAACACTCATGAGTGGGGTATGCAGGGCCGGGGTCACGTTCCAGATCACCATATAGCCCACGAAGCAGGCCAGCACGAACACGGTGAAATGGGCCAGAAAGTCCGCCGGGGCCACGCTGCCCAGGCCAAGCAGGGCCAGGAGGCCGACGCCCATCATGGCCGCGGTAGCCAGGCCCTTGGGCTTTTTCTCCGGAGTCGCTTCCGACACCGCCGATTGGGGGGAGGCCGCCGTTGCCGTCGCCTTGGCGGGCGGTGGGGTCGCCTGCGGCTTGGGAGACGGTGGGGGGGGTGGTGGCGGCCAGGTGATCTCACCGTCCTTGATGACGGTGGTGCCCCGAATCACCTCGTCTTCCATATTCACGACGATCCGACCGTCTTTATCCGGTGTCAGATCGGTCAACAGGTGGCGCAGGTTGGTGCCGTAGAGCTGGCTGGACTGGGTAGGCAGGCGACTCGGGAGATCCAGCTCACCGACGATGGTCACCCCCCGGCGCACCACCACCTCGCCGGGCTCACACAGGGCACAGTTACCCCCCTGACGGGCGGCCAGGTCGACGATGACACTGCCGTCCCGCATGGACTCCACCATGGCCTCGGTGATTAGCTTGGGCGCCGGCTTACCGGGGATCAAGGCAGTGGTGATGATGATGTCCACCTCCTTGGCCTGCTGAGCGAACAGCTCCATCTCGGCCTTGATAAACTCCTCGCTCATCACCTTGGCATAGCCGCCCTCACCGCCGCCTTCCTCCTCGAAATCGAGCATGAGGAACTCGGCGCCCATGCTCTCGACCTGCTCCTTGACCTCCGGGCGGGTGTCAAAGGCGCGGACCACGGCGCCCATGGCGCCGGCGGCGCCGAGCGCGGCCAGCCCGGCGACCCCGGCGCCGATGATCAGCACCTTGGCCGGGGGGATCTTGCCCGCAGCCGTCACCTGACCAGTAAAGAAGCGACCGAAATAGTTGGAGGCCTCCACCACGGCCCGGTAGCCGGCCACGTTGGCCATGGAGCTCAGGGCATCCAGCTTCTGGGCGCGCGAGATTCGGGGCACGCTGTCCATGGCCAAGACGGTCGCCTTACGGGCGGCCAGCTGCTCCATCAGCTCCGGATGCTGGGCCGGCCAGATGAAGCTGATCAAGGTGCCGCCCTCGCGTAACAGCTCCGTCTCTTCGAGGTGCTCGGACGGATGGGTCTCAGGGGCATGGATCTTGAGCAGGATATCGGACTGGGCCCACAGGGCCTTGACGTCCTCCACCACCTCGACTCCCGCCGCACGATAGGCGTCGTCCGAGAAGTGGGCCTTCTCACCGGCCCCGGCCTCGATTGCAACCGAGAAGCCGAGCTTGCGCAGCTGCTCCGCCGTGTCCGGCGTGACGGCAACCCGGTTCTCGCCCGGATGGACCTCCCGCGGGGCCCCGATCTTCATGGACATACTCTCCTCCTCCAACAGATTTTTTCGTTGTACTCTCGTGGTAATTTTACGCGCAAGTGGGCGCGTTGCGCCTTCCCGGTGAGCACAGCTCCGGTGGGCACAGCCTACCCTTGTAGGTTCTGTTTCCAAGGGAAAGCCAAGGATGAGCTATAAAGGGATTTGATGGAGCCTACCTGGAAAGCCGTCGCAATCTGAGGCCTTGAGCCTGGGTGTCGATTGGCTCCGCGCCCGCTTTGCCCATGCCGGAGCGTATCCGAGGCCGTGAGCTGCGTTCGTGAGCCTGCATATATACTGCTACACGGAACAATCCGAGCTTTTGAATTTCCCCCTCACCCCCGCCCTCTCCCGGAGGGAGAGGGAGTGAAATGCGCAGATTGTGCCGTGTGGCAGTATACAAAGGTCGGTAGGCGTGGGTCCGGGGTCGGGGAACCAAGTAGCCATCCTAACCGGTTTGACCAATTTGGAGAACCGGCATCGGACTTGCGCTGAAACAGAGTATCTACACCTACATTACCCCCGCGCGGCTTGCATGCGCAGTGCTTGGCACTCCCGAAAGGATGGGCTATATTCATCCTAATAACATGCGAACCCTTAAGATCATGTCGAGCCCGACGGCACCTCCGAAGGCGCAGCTGTTTGCGTCCCAGTCCCAACCGATGGCGCCCCCTCTCCTGCGTCGGCTCCTGCTCGCGCGTCCTCTGCTGCCCTGAGGGGCAAAAGTACACCCAGCCCCGGCGGGGGCCAGACGGCACGCACTATCTCCGATCGAACGAAACAGCGCCGCATGCGTCCTTAAGCGACGGATGTGGTGACGCGAGAGCGAGCACATGAGCGACAAAGAGCAATTGATTATCTTCGACACCACCTTGCGTGACGGCGAGCAGAGTCCGGGTGCTTCCATGACCCGGGAGGAGAAGGTCCGCATCGCCAAGGCCCTGGAACGGCTGCGGGTGGATGTCATCGAGGCGGGGTTCCCAATCGCCAGCCCGGGTGACTTCGAGGCGGTGAAGGCCGTCGCCGCCGGCGTCAAGGACAGCACCATCTGCGGGCTTACCCGCGCCCTGGACCGGGACATCGACCGTGCCGGAGAGGCCCTGGCCGGCGCCGAATCGGCCCGCATCCACACCTTTATTGCCACCTCTCCTATCCATATGGAGAGGAAGCTGCGCATGAGCCCGGACGAGGTGGTGGCCCAGGCCGTACATGCGGTCCGGCGGGCCCGCCGCTACACGGACGACGTGGAATTCTCCCCCGAAGACGCGGGACGCTCCGAGCGCGATTTCCTGTGCCGGATATTGGAGGCGGTCATCGCCGCCGGGGCCCGCACCGTGAACATCCCGGATACCGTGGGCTACAGTGTCCCCTATCAGTTCGGTGACCTGATCCGGACCCTGATCGAGCGCGTGCCCAACTCGGATAAGGCGGTGTTCTCGGTGCATTGCCACAACGACCTGGGATTGGCCGCCGCCAACTCATTGGCGGCGGTGCGCAACGGCGCCCGCCAGGTGGAATGCACCATCAATGGGCTCGGGGAGCGGGCGGGCAACGCCGCCCTGGAAGAGATCGTCATGGCGGTGCGCACGCGCCGGGATCACTTCGACTGCGACACCCGTCTGGATACGACGCAAATCGTCCCCTGCTCGCGCCTGGTGTCGGGTATCACCGGTTTCGCCGTCCAGCCCAACAAGGCCATCGTCGGTGCCAATGCCTTCGCCCACGAGTCCGGTATCCACCAAGACGGGGTGCTCAAGAGCCGTGAGACCTATGAGATCATGCGGGCCCAAGACGTGGGTTGGAGTGAGAACCGCATCGTGCTGGGCAAGCACTCCGGGCGCAGTGCCTTCCGCGCGCGGCTCCAGGACTTGGGCGTGAGCTTCGCCTCGGAAGAGGACCTCAACGCCGCCTTCGCCCGCTTCAAGGACCTGGCGGACAAGAAGCACGAGATCTTCGACGAGGACCTGCAGGCCCTGGTGACGGACACCAACCTGGACGCCACCAACGAACGCATCAAGCTGGTGTCCCTGCGGGTCTGCTCGGAGACCGGGGAGACCCCCAAGGCACACCTGGTGCTCGCCGTGGACGGGGAGGAAAAGCCCGGAATTTCCATCGGCGGCGGTCCGGTAGATGCCACTTTCAGGGCCATCGAAACCATCGTCGCCAGCGGGACCGTACTCAAGCTCTACTCGGTCAATGCCATCACCAGCGGTACCGATGCCCAGGGTGAAGTCACGGTACGCTTGGAGAAAGGGGGCCGTATCATCAATGGTCAAGGGGCGGATACGGATATCGTCATCGCCTCCGCGAAGGCCTACATCAACGCCTGCAACAAGCTCCTGCTGCCGCGTGAGCGGGCGCACCCCCGGACCGGGGATGTCTAATGGATCCGGAGCGCAGCCGCCGCTATCTGGGTGCCATGGGCGTGCAGGTGTGGCGGCTGCGTGCTGCGGATGGGGATACCCAAGGGCTTGGACAAGGACCTGAAGAAGTACCGCCGCCGGTGCACCAGGGGGATAGCATGGCTTCCGAATCCGCAGGACCTTCCAACGTCGAGGTCGAGCCGCCCCCCGAGGCGGCACCCGACGCCCTCCCTACCGCCGGAGTTGCCGGAATGGATTGGGAGCGCCTGAGCGAGACCGTGGCTGCCTGTCGCGCCTGCGAGCTCTGCGAGACCCGGACCCAGACCGTGTTCGGTGTGGGCAACCGCCGGGCCGACCTGATGATCGTCGGCGAGGCCCCGGGGGCCGACGAGGACCGCCAGGGCGAGCCCTTCGTAGGGCGGGCCGGACAGCTGCTCAATCTGATGCTCGCGGCCATCGGATTCGAGCGCGAGCAGGTCTTTATCGCCAACATCCTCAAGTGTCGCCCGCCGGGGAACCGGGACCCACGGCCAGAGGAGACCCTGCGCTGCGAGCCTTACCTCATGCGCCAAATCGCGCTGGTGCGCCCGCGCGTACTGCTCTCGGTGGGCCGCATCTCGGCGCAGAAGCTACTCAAGACAGGCGATCCTATCGGCAAGCTGCGGGGGCGCTGGTTCGCGTTCGGCCCCGACGAGATCCCATTGACCGTTACCTATCATCCGGCCTACCTGCTGCGTTCCCCGGAGCAAAAATCCAAGGCCTGGCAAGATCTACTCAAGGTTACGCGCCGGCTGCGCGAAACGGCTGGGGATCCCGGCGCGGGGGTGGCGGGTTGATCCGCTCCGTTGCGTCTGATCTATCCTCCGGTTAAGCCCGATAGAAAAAAGTAATTTCTAAAATAATGAAATTCTAATATTATATGTACCGACGGTGCACAAAACGCCTTCGCTCACTGCACCGGATTCAATCCTCTGCTATTGGGAGAAACCAAATGAAAAAGCTCGCTACTGCCGCTGCCGTCGCCGTGCTGCTCGGCGCTTCCGCTTCCGCTTCCGCTTGGTGGGGGGGGGGTCCTTGGGGTGGTTGGCCCGGCGGCGGCTATAACGACAACAACTGGTGGAACGACATGTTCGGTGACGGTTGGGGCGACTTCAACATGAATATGTCCGGTGGTGGACGCGGTTGGGGCCGCGGTTACAACCGCTATCGTGACCATTACGGTTATGGTCCCTATGGTTGGGGTGGTGGTCCTTGGGGTGGATATGGTGCCCCCTACTATGGTGGCGGCTACCCCCACCCTTACGCGGCTCCCGCGGCCCCAGCGACCCCGGCTCCCGCCGAGCCCAAGAAGTAAGGATTTCGCTCCTCTCCTTTAGGAATCCTGCACAGGGATGTGCGGCAGAAAACCGCGCCTTTCGGCGCGGTTTTGCTTTTCCGCCGGCGATCTTAGAAGCCGTCCGGTTAAAAGCAATCCTGAATGATTTGGCGTGATTTGGAGGACCGGACTTTCTTTATCCACAGATTACGCAGATTTCCGCAGATTAAGAACGAAATGATCTGTGAAAATCTGCGGAATCTGTGGATTAAAAAGACACCTTCGCGAGCAGCACCAAATCACGCCGAACAGCGCCGGGATCAAACAAGACCGATCCTGAATAATTCGGCGCTGTTTGGGGGGAAAGATCCCTCCTGCGTCAGGACAAGTTTGATGTGTTGCGTTCGACGCCTGACGGCTTATCGATCTCTGACGCCGCCTGGCCCATCGGCTGGGTTCAGGGATGAACCCGGCTGTCGTCCCTGCCCCTTGTCGACTGTTCCCTGCCACCTGCTCCCGCTCTGGTCGGTGTCCGGGCCAGCGTCTTATCCCGTCAGGGCGTGCTTCGTCCCCGCAAGGAGATAATCGGCCAACCCCGATCATGGGCATAGCGTCGCAAACGATCGTCGGGATCCGTTGCCACCGGACGATCTACCCGCTCGAGCAAGGGGATATCATTATGGGAATCACTGTAGAAGGTGCTGCCCGCAAGTTCGGTAGCGGTCTCCTCCAACCAGTCCAATAATCGTTCCACCTTGCCTGCTTGATAGGCCGGTATGCCCGTCACCTCGCCCGTGTAGTGGCCGTTCACCTGCTCGGGAATAGTGGCAATCAGGCTAGGTATGCCTAAGCGCTCGGCGATGGGAGCGGTTACGAACTGGTTGGTAGCGGTAACGATAAGCAGGGTATCTCCGGCCGCACGGTGGCGCTCCACCAGCTCACATGCCGGCGGCAAGATGATGGGCTCGATTTTCTCGCGCAGAAAGTCCCGGCGCCAGCGCTTCAGGTCTTCCGGCCGATTGTCTCGCAAGGGACGAAAAGAAAAACGCAAGAACTCGTGAATGTCCAGGTCTCCCTCCTGGTATTCGCGGTAGAAGCGCTCGTTCGCGCGCGCGAATTCGTCCCCGTCCACAATTCCGCGCTCGACGAGAAAGGCCCCCCAGAGATAGTCGGAATCCCCGGCAAGGAGGGTGTTATCGAGATCGAAGATAGCCAATGCCAAGGTGGGCTCCTGATTGCGGTAGGATCCTAGGGTCCTACCGGATAACGGTCCTGAGAGGTTGTCTAAAAACTAACCTATTGATTTTCTACTGGCATTGATTTTCGGCTGGTTCCCCAGGCTCCAGCGTGGGAGCAGACCTGGTCCCGACGGAGGAGGGATCTAACGCTCCAGCGTCGATTAAGCGCCT
>NZ_FLUY01001587.1 GCF_900092655.1 Candidatus Thiosymbion oneisti | reverse complement strand
CTGGCTATCGGGTAAAACCTGAATGCCGAGTTGCCGGTCCAAATGGTCATCAGTCAGGCTGAGTTTTCTCGTTCCCACGCGCTGAGACTGTGAGAGTATTACTAGATTTTCGGAGCCATAGGGACAGCACAACATAATTATCCTACTTTAGGCCGAAAATACTTCTCTTAAATCCCATATGAGACAGAATTTAGTATGAAATATGGGTAGTGGTAAATTTATAAGTGAAAAAGTAGAGCGATTTATCCTTTTGATCCCCTCTCCCCAACCCTCTCCCGGCGGGAGAGGGGGCATAGCGGCCAGTGCCGTTGGTCATGTTCAAACTTAGATATTAACCACTACCGAAATATGGTGCCTTCATCCCACCACTTCCGGGGAAAACGAATTCTTTCACAGTCTCAGCGCGTGGGAACGAGAGAACGGGGTGCTCGGGTGCGGGCGGAGAAGTTACTGCTTATTTTCGCTCGATTTTCTCACCGAGGGCGGAGCGCAATGCCCGCACCGCTCGGGTTTGGCTCTCTTGCGCCATGCAGCGGGCGATCAAGGCCGGGTCCAGGTCGGGGAGCAGCCGGCTGCGGGTGCCGGTGAGGTAGCCGTCTTCCTGGAGCAGGAAGAAGCGGAGTGATCCCGCTTGCCACGTCCAGACTTCGGGTACGCCCAAACCGCGATAGACCTCCAGCTTGTCGATCCCTCCGGAGGTCCAGACGACTTCGATGGCGATGTCCGGGATCTCCGGCAGCTCCTCGATCGGTCCGATGATATAGCATTCGTCGGCTTCGAACCCTCGCGCCTGCGGTTCCGATTTGACAGTCCAGGAGCCGTAACCCTCCAGCTCAATGCCGACCGTTTCGGCATAGGCCTCCACAAGCCTTGCGAGCCGTGTCTTCAGCGATTCATGGTGGATGGATGGGGCCATGAGCTCGAGCTCGCCCTCCAGATAGGTAACGCGCACGCCGCATTGATCGCCGCGCGCGGCCACCAGTCGCTCGTAGTCCTCCCAGGCGATGTCGTGTAGATGTACCCGTTGATCGATGTGGTCCGCGAGTCGATCCATCTGGTCCGTGACCAGTGCGGAATCCTGAGCGAGTGCCGAAATCATGACGGATCGACACGGATCAACACGGAGTTGTCTCCATCCGTGTTCATCCGTGGTTCTCTTTCCGGCGGGTTGCTCATAACGGGTTGTCATCCCTGGATAATTTGTTAATCGAGAACGCCCCCTAGTAATTCGATGGTCTGGTAGTGTTCTAATTTTGTTGTTACCGAGTAGACGATACGCGTACAGCAGCGCCGAAATCCGTAAGAGCGGTTTCGA
>NZ_FLUY01000692.1 GCF_900092655.1 Candidatus Thiosymbion oneisti | reverse complement strand
CGGGATAAAGTCGCCGCCGCACTCCAAAGTTTCCGCTGGACCGCTCCGGCTCGCCGCCTGCCGGTGCGTCCCTGCACCCAGACAGGTGCTCACCACACGCGACAGTCGTGCCGGAGATGGAGGATAGCCCGTAGGGCGGGTCAGGCGCGTGCGCAGGCGCTGCGATTGCCGCGGCGGTGGGCGCGCCGTCACCCGCCGGATGGCGGCCTGTAGGTCGGGTCAGACCAGGGCGACAGATGTGGCTGGCATACGGCGGATGGCGCAAGCTTATCCGCCCTACGCGGGCTTAATCGACGCTGGAGCGTCAGATCCCTCCTCCGTCGGGACCAGGTTTGCTCCCACGCCGGAGCCTGGGGAGCCAGCCGACAAGTTCCTGGAGAGTTCGCTGTACGGATTTTCCAAATGTCAACACGCCCTGGAATGGCCCCTCGACATGGCCTCATCCCGGTTGCCGGCTACCGACGACCCGTCGCAGAGCACCCGTCCCAGTCGGATCGCCGCGCCTGTTGCCCGGTCGCTGTATTTGGTGGGCAGCTCATCCGGCAGCTTCGAAATCAAACTCCGGTGGACACCGAGTGCCTCCGCCAACTCCTTCATACCCCCGAAAATCCGAATTGCCTCCATCTTGGTCATATTTGCTACCCCTCTCGCATTATGAATATACTCATCAGAGATTGACCGCTCGATTTTTCGTTCCAGCGATCACTCGGTGAGTAGAAAATCACAGCTGTCCGGGTGACGGATCCGCGCGCGCAAGGCCCGGAACCATCACCTGCCGACCTCACCACCCGGAGGAAGCCGGTCATTAACAGCATGGAGGGATTGTTGCTCCTTGAACAGGCGTCGAATACGCCTATCGTTTTCTCTACGCTTCGAGACAATGCCCTTACAATAGAGACGGTGAAAATACGGAGGCTTACTATGGTAGCCGGACGGAATAATGGTGGTAACGCACCGATCGCCGAGAAAATCAGGCTGGTCATCGCCGAAGATCAGGCGTTGCTCGCCGAGGTACTTCCCGGTCTTCTGCACACGGCCTCATGCGGTGGGATCGAAGTGGTTCATATCTGCCTCACCCGCTCCCAGCTGTTCAGGACGCTGAGAAAGACGACCCCGGACGTGCTGCTGTGTGACGTCTGGATGCCCAATAACAGCGGGGATCCGCCCCTGCCGTGTGATGCATCGTCGCTGGAGGCGATCAAGCGGCAAAGCCCGCATACGGCGATCCTGCTGTTGAGCGGCAACGCGGATATGACATTAGTGAAGCAACTCCTGGACGCGGGGGCCGATGGTTTCCTCGACAAGAACGCATTGCTGGAACAACTCTGTCAGGCCATCGAACGGGTCAAACGGGGCGACAAGTACATCACGCCTCCGTTCTGGACCGAGATCAGCCTACTGAACGCCAGTTCGAACGAGTCTATCCGCACCCAGTTGCTCACAGGGCGCAGAGGAGATGTGCTGAGGCTGTTGTTGGAAGGATTTTCCCCCAATAAGATCGCCGATATGCTGCCGATCGGGAAGAAACATGTGGATAAGAAGATCGCGGAGGTCAAGTCCATACTCGGCGTCGAGACCCACATTCAGATCCTGCGCGCCTGCATCAGACTCGGAATAATCAAGCTATAGCAGACGCCGGAAGTGGCTCAGTTCGCGAAAAAACGGAAATTGCGAAAAAACGCAATGGCTCTTTATGGATTCCGGACTGCTTTGGAGTGCGCCGGCAAAGCGGCGCGCCCGCATCGAACCTCAGCCACGGGGG
>NZ_FLUY01001378.1 GCF_900092655.1 Candidatus Thiosymbion oneisti | reverse complement strand
CTCGATTTCTATCGGCGCCGACGCAAGCTCTGCTACTGAGGCCGTTGACACTAACTTAATGGCAGTGACGCTGGAGCGTGGGAACGAGC
>NZ_FLUY01001326.1 GCF_900092655.1 Candidatus Thiosymbion oneisti | reverse complement strand
AAAGGACACAGCACACAGAGTCACAACTCCCTGGCGAGACGAATACCGAGGAGGTTATTCGCTTCATCGGTCGTGTTCCCGTTCCGAAACGCTGGCCGGAGGTTTCTTGGAGGGTTGTTCCAACCACCGCCGCGAACCACACGCCGGGAACAGTTTCCACCGTTTTCTTCACCCCAAACGCTGCCATCCATGGGGGCGCCTTCGTAATTGTCGTGCCAACAATCCGCCGTCCATTCCCAGGTGTTGCCCAGCATGTCGAAGAGACCAAAGGCATTGGCCTGGAAGCTCGCCGTGGGGGCCGTAAACACGAATCCATCCCGGCAATTATTCGTAGGCCAGGGCCGATCCGGAAAGCGTGCCTTTACGTCCAGATCGGCCCCATTGGCAAAT
>NZ_FLUY01001700.1 GCF_900092655.1 Candidatus Thiosymbion oneisti | reverse complement strand
ACATGACCAACAGCACTGGCCGCTATGCCCCCTCTCCCGCCGGGAGAGGGTTGGGGAGAGGGGATCAAAAAGATGAACCGCTCTACTT
>NZ_FLUY01000955.1 GCF_900092655.1 Candidatus Thiosymbion oneisti | reverse complement strand
CCCCCTCTCCCCAAGCCCCCTCGCTGCGCTCGGCGCAGGCTCTCTCCCGGCGGGAGAGGGGCTTTTGCGACACCCTCCCGGAGGGAGAGTGCGTGATGAGTGCCGACTGCGGAACGACCTCGGTCATCCCAAATCTCCCGTGGCTCGGAAAATTCCTTCTTGCTATGCTTTGCGCCGTTTGGCCGTTAATTCAAACGAGAGCACGATTGTGGCAAAGATAAAAGACTTGTTTTGCAAAAAAAACCTGAATCCCGGATGCGCGAAAGCATTGGGAAGAGACGAGGCTAAGGCCCTGACGTGTCAATTCCACACTACCCTGCGCGCCTATATCACCAAGATCGAAGAAACGGCGCCGAATCCGGTTCCAAAGGCCCTGGAGCGGATACGGGAAATAACCAAGAAGGAAGACAAGGATCTATCCTGGCAGGATGCCTATGAGATTGAGCAGCAGCTGGTGCAGCTCTACGACGAGCCGACCCTGTACGTCGAGATCGAACGACGGTTGCTGGAGGCGGAACAGTCACTGTCTGCGGCTACCACAAGCTGGTATCGGAAGCGCGCAGAAGCGCTGCAGGAGGATCCCGAAGGCTTGGCAGCGCTCCTATCGGGCCTGATCAACGACCTGCAGTGGCGATATACGAAAAACCAAGCGCGACGTACATACACAAGAGAGATTACGGGCCGTACGGAGACGGTCTACATGCTCACGTTTGGGTTCGTGTTCGTACTCCTAATGTCACGGGGATTGTTGTTTGAGGATTGGCTGCTGCCATTCGTCGCACTCGCCGGGGCGTTCGGCGCGGCCTTCAGCATGATGACCGGCCTGAGAAAGCGCCTCGCCGGCAGTACGTTCGGCGATCTCAAGCTGAACCGCTGCTGGTGGCTGATCCTCACCCGTGTCCTGGTCGGCATCGGAGCGAGCTTCATCTTGTATTTTTTCCTCCGTTCCGGACTCGTTAGCGGCGAAGCATTTCCGAATCTTTCACAGGAAACTGTTGATTTAAGCCATAAGGATTTCGCGAAGTTGTTCATCGGTTGCTTCATTGCCGGGTTTTCAGAGAAGCTTGTCCCGAATCTACTGTCCCGAACGCAGCAACGCTTCGAGATGGCCGCCGAGCCGAAACAGATCCTCAAGGCACCACCGGCTCAAACGGGCTCACCTACGAGTCGGAGTCGAGGCCGTTCGAAAGAAGACACCGGGAAACAATCCGATGCGGGTAATGGTTAAATTTCAAGTGGCATGGTTGTGCGGCCCAATGATCCGAACCCCCACTGTTTTTGCTATCCATGGCATCTAACCCATGGGCACTTGGGATTCCGGCCTGTCTGCGTGCCTGCCAGTGCGTCCCTGCACGCAGACAGGCAGGGACGCACTGGCAGGCACTTCCTGCCGGAATGACGAGGTAGGGGCTGACAGGCTTCACCACTTGAGTTTATCCACTACCCTGATGTGAAGGATGGGTCCCAGCCTAAATAGGGACGGAAAAGCGCCGGATTCGGCGCCTGTCGGTTGCCCTTGAACCAGTCTCGGCTTCCCACCGATTCAGACCTCGATGCCTGTCTGCTGCGCGACCGGCATGGTTTCCGGCGCCGACTGCGCGGCCTGAGACGGCGCACGCAGCGGGGGCAAGCCTGCGAGGGCGACCGCGCCGAGCTTTGGCGTTCCATTCGCCGTTCTCAGGCCGTTCTCGAGCGGCGCGAATCTCTAGTCCCCGAGATCTCGTATCCCCCGGAGCTGCCCGTCAGCGAGCACCGCGATGAGGTGGCGGCGCTGATCCGTGACCATCAGGTGGTGGTGCTGTGCGGCGAGACCGGCTCCGGTAAGTCCACTCAGTTGCCCAAGCTCTGCCTCGACCTGGAGCGGGGGATCGCCGGGCGTATCGGCCATACCCAGCCGCGACGGATTGCCGCCCGTAGCCTTGTCAGCCGCCTGTCCCAGGAGCTCGGGACCGAACCGGGGACGCTGGTGGGCTACAAGGTGCGCTTCCAGGATCGGATCCGGCCTGAGACCTGCGTCAAGCTGATGACCGACGGCATCCTGTTGGCGGAGATTCGGCAGGATCGGTTTCTCAATGAATATGACACCCTCATCATCGATGAGGCCCACGAGCGCAGCCTCAATATCGACTTCCTGCTGGGCTATCTGAAGGGGCTGCTGCCCCGGCGGCCCGACCTCAAGCTGATCGTTACCTCGGCCACTATCGATCCTGGGCGCTTCGCCGAGCATTTCGGGAGCACCGCGGGTCCGGCGCCGATCATCGAGATTTCCGGGCGCACCTATCCGGTGGAGGTGCGTTACCGGCCACCGGAGGATGAGCATCCGGGCGAGCGGGACGATGCCATGCAACGCGCCATCGCCGAGGCCCTGGACGAGCTGGCTCGGGTAGGTCCGGGCGATGTCTTGGTGTTCCTTTCCGGCGAGCGCGAGATCCGCGAGACCGCGGAGACCCTGCGTAAGCACCACCCGCCGTCTACCGAGCTCCTGCCCCTGTACGCCCGCCAGGGCCCCCAGGAACAGGCGCGGGTGTTCCAGGCCCACGGGACCCGCCGCGTGATCTTGGCCACCAACGTGGCCGAGACCTCGCTCACGGTACCCGGCATCCACTATGTGATCGATCCGGGGTTCGCCCGCATCAGCCGCTACAGCCGGCGCGGCAAGGTCCAGCGTCTGCCGGTGGAACGCATCTCCCAGGCCGCGGCGAACCAACGCAAGGGCCGTTGTGGGCGCGTAGCGGCGGGTCTGTGCATCCGGCTCTATTCGGAGGACAACTTCGCGGCCCGGGCCCCCTTCACCGAACCGGAGATCCAGCGCACCAATCTGGCCGCGGTTATTTTGCAGATGAAGCTGCTGGGCTTCGGGGCGATCGAGGAATTTCCCTTCCTCGACGCGCCGGATGCCAGGCTGATCGCCGACGGCTACCGGACCTTGGAGGAGCTGGCGGCCCTGGACGCCGGGGGCCGATTGACGCCCCTGGGGGAGCAGCTCGCCCGCCTGCCCGTGGACCCGCGCATCGGTCGGATGCTGCTGGCCTCCAAGGACTATCACTGCCTGACCGAGCTGCTGATCATCGCCGCGGCCCTGAGCGTCCAGGACCCGCGGGAGCGGCCCCCAGACTGGCAACAGGCCCAGCAGCAGGCGGCGGACCAGATCCATGCCACCTTCCAGCACGAGGACTCGGACTTTCTCACCTTTCTGAACCTGTGGCGATTTCTGGAACAGGAACGCACCCGGCTGTCCCGGAACAAGTTCAGGAAGCTCTGCCAACGGCATTTCCTGTCCTGGAACCGGGTCCAGGAGTGGCGGGACATCCATACCCAGCTCGGTCTCACGCTGCGGGAGCTGGGCTACCGGGAGAACCAGGCCGCGGGGAGCTATGAGGAGATCCACCGCGCCCTGCTCACGGGCCTGCTGAGCAACATCGGTTGTAAGGACGAGCACCGGGAATACCAGGGTGCCCGCAACAGCCGTTTCTCCATCCATCCGGGCTCCGGGCTGTTCCGGACGGCACCCAAGTGGATCATGGCGGCGGAGCGGGTCGAGACCAGCCGGCAGTACGGGCGCATTGTCGCCAGGGTCCAACCGACCTGGATCGAGCGGGCCGGCGCCCACCTGGTGCAGCGCAGCTATGCGGAGCCCCACTGGCAGGCCGGCCCCGGTCAGGTGGCGGCCTACGAGCAGGTCACCCTCTATGGGGTAACCATCGTCCCCAGGCGCCGTGTCAACTACGGACCCATCAACCCAGGCGAGGCCAGGGAGATCTTCCTGCGCTTCGGTCTGGTGGAGGGGGACTTCGAGACCCGGGCCCCCTTCTGGCGCCACAATCGGGAGCTCATCGAGTACGTCCGCTATCTGGAGACCAAATCCCGCCGGCGGGATATCCTGGTGGACGAGGAGGCTATCTATGCCTTCTACGCCCAGCGGGTCCCGAGCGGTATCTACTCTCGGCCCCAGTTGGAGCAATGGCTGCGCACGGCGACGCGCAAGGAACCCAAGCGCCTGCACCTGCGCCTGGACGATGTGATGCGACGGGACGCGGCAGCAGTGACCGAGCAGGCGTTCCCCGACAGCCTCCAGGTCGGGGCCACCCGGCTGCCCCTCGAGTACCGGTTCGACCCGGGGGCGAGCGCGGACGGGGTGACCCTCACCGTCCCCTTGTCCCTGGTCAATCAGGTCTCGCCCCAGCGGTGTGAGTGGTTGGTCCCCGGTCTCTTGGAGGAGCTGCTCGTCGCCTTGCTGCGGGGCCTGCCCAAGCAGACGCGCAGGGCCTTGGTCCCCATTCCGGAGACGGCAAGGCGGTTGGTCGAGCGCCTGATGCCCTCGGATCGACTGTCCCCGGATCGGCCCCTGGTCCAGACGGTCTCCGAGATGCTCAAAGAGATGACCGGGGTCGCGGTCCCCGAGGACGCCTGGGATGCATCCAACCTACCCGGCTATCTGCGCATGAAGTTTCGTCTGATAGACGACCAGGGGCGTCAGGTCGCATTGGAGGAGGATTTCTCCCGGCTCAAGCGCCGCTACGGCGGCCAGGGGCGGCAGGTCTTCGCTGAGATTCCGTCCCGCGAGCTGGAACGGACGGGGCTCCGGTGTTGGGACTTCGATGCGCTGCCGGAAAGCCTGGACCTGGACCGCGGCGGCATTCGAGTACGCGGCTATCCCGCCTTGGTCGACCAGGGGGATAGCGTCGCCGTCCGGGTGCTGGACTCGGAGGCCGGCGCCGCATTAGCCATGCGCCAAGGATTGCGCCGGCTACTGATGCTCCAGCTGGGATCGGACCTGCACGCGCTGCGCAAGGACCTGCCGGAGCTGGACCGCATGCGCCTGCAGTACGCTAAGGCGCCGCAACCGGCGGGGGAGAACGAATCCAAGGCGGCGGATCTGGCCGACGAGCTGATGGCGCTGATCCTAGATCTCACCTTTCTGGAGGACCGACCGCCGATCCGAGACCGGCAGACCTTCGCCGCGCGTCTGGAACAGAACCGCCCCCGGTTGGCGTCCGTGGCCCAGGATGTCCAGGCGCTGACCGGGCAGATACTCACCCGCTACCAGGCCATCCGCAAACGGCTTGCGGACATCACCCAGACCTATTGGACGGCCTCGGTTACGGACATGGGTCAGCACCTGGATGCGCTGATCTTTCGCGGCTTCCTGCAGCAGGTCCCTTACCCACACCTCAAGGACTATCCCCGCTACCTGAAGGCCCTGGACGCCCGGGCCGACAAGCTCTCACAGGCCGCCGCCAAGGATCGGCAGCGAATCCAAGCAATGGCCGCCATCCACGGGAAATGGCGGGAGCGCTCGACCGCCGCCCGTGAAGCGGGGCGACACGACACCCGCCTGGAAGAGATCCGCTGGATGCTGGAAGAGCTGCGGGTCTCCCTCTTCGCCCAGCAAATCGGGACCGCCTATCCCGTCTCCGTCAAGCGGATCGAGGCGCGCTGGCGGGAGCTGGGGTTATGAATCGGGTTAGCCGAAGATGTGGGGAAGTACCCTGATGATGGTCCTGAGCGGCTCCTCGAACATCCCGAAATCCCGAATGCAGCAATGCGGCAGCCGCAGATAAAATAGAATGAATAGAAAGACAAGCAGGTTGCCGTAGAAGCCAAGCGTCGGGACGGATGAGTTTATGACACGTGACTTTTGTTCGGTATTCCCACGGGAAAATTTAGCATGTTCCAGCTCCGTGAGAACGATATCTTTGGACAATATGATCAGCATGTAGTTGATACAGGTTACGGCAACCCAACGGCCGAAATCCGCGCCCACAATGTAGAGGGGCGCAGACACCAGCAAAGGGACAAAGAAGTATTTCAGGTTGAGCACACGCGCGTGGGGGGCTGCCAGGGCCGTCGGATCGAAGCTGCGCGTAGAGCCGCCCCTCCGCAGCGCGTCTATCACCATGCTGCCGATGTAAAGCGTACAAAACCCAAGGATCGCGGAGGTCAAAACCCAACTCAATAGCGTGTCTGCAGAGAGTGAGATAACCATGGACGAAGCCTGAGAGAAAGTCCAGGCAAGTCCCGTAAGTGCCGAGAACGTGCTGACTGAGGTCGATGAAATCACCTTGTCCTCGAGGACCTCCGCTCCCAGCCCGAACCCACCTAGAGCCTCCAAAACCCCTTGGTCATCGAGGACGCACCTACCCGGTCCGAGCTCACCTAGAAGCTCCCAGTTTTTACAGATGGCTACGGCAACTTCGAAAGAGGGATGACCAAAAAGAAAAACGACCAGGAATGACAGGCAAACAGGAAGGTACACGAGAAGAAGGGTAAAAAACTTTCGATAGGAGCCGACCGAATCATCTTGTCGAATGATCGCGTGACTGATGAGCAGATGCACCGGAACGAACAAAAAGAACGAAGCCTCATGAATCAGTACATGCACCGGCAAGGCAACCAGACTCATGGGGATGATCTTTTTGATATAGCGAGTCGGCTCCCTATTCCTGGGTGCTTCCAACAAATAGAGGTGCCAAACTAAAATCAGAAAGCCGATAGTTTCTTTGCGTCCGAACGCCCCATGGTCATATAGATAAAACGGCAGGAGGGACGGCAGAAAGAGCAGGCCGATCAATACTGTCGGAGTCAACTTGTCCAGAGAACGTCCGACCGATCGTATATAGGCAACGGTGAGAATCCCGAAAATACTCCATGTCAACGACGCAATAACAATTCTTGGAGGAACCAAGGGTGAGAGCAGCCCGATCAATTCACCCGACAAACCGCGCCTTACAAAGCCCGCAGAATAATCGATGAGCCAATCGGTATAGACATAGGACCAGGCGCCGGTTTCGTTTCCGAAAAAATCTATCCGCAGCCAATAACCGAGCTGCGTCAGGACAAAAAATACAAAGATACCCAATATCAATGCCTTGATCTCGAAAACCCGGCGTTCGTTACTATCCGGAGGTGAAGTTGTCATCATCATCTCGCGTAGACTAGTATCCCGTTTCAACTTAATTTTTGTATAAAAAGATGATTTTATGTAGGGAACGGCCTCCGTGCCATCCCTTAACATCTTTCAACTCAAACCGCGCGGCTGCCGGGGGTGGGATCAGGACCCACAACCGGCAGTCGGCACCTACCCGGAGGAGAGACGATTATGCCGAAAGTCACGCTGTCAACCGAGCTGCCGGCCAGTGCCGGAAGTGTTTGGAACCTAATCGGCGGCTTCAACGCCCTACCTGATTGGCACCCGGTGATCTCGAAATCCGAGCGCTCGGACGACGGTTCCAAGCGTACTCTGCATGTGTTGGGAGGCGGATCGATCGTCGAGCAGCTCGATACCACCGGCGAGGGGCATCGATACAGCTATTCCATTCTCAAAAATCCTCTACTGATGCGGAACTACCAAGGCGCCATCGCCGTCAAGCCGAACGCCGACGGCAATGGCTGCATGGTCGAGTGGTCAGGGAACTTCCAGACCACGGATGTACCCGACAACGCGGCTGTCAGGCTCATCCAGGGCATCTACCAGGTAGGTCTCGACAACCTGAGTAGGATCTTCGGGATCTGATGAAGGAAAACCAAAATACCGAATGGAAAGAGTCTTGGCGGGACGACCATCTGAAATGGGTTTGCGGTTTCGCTAATGCGCAAGGGGGCGTTCTGGAGATCGGTCGCAATGACCAGGGCCAGGTTATCGGCCTGACGGGCGCGGAAAAGCTGTTGGAGGATATGCCCAACAAGATGCGTGATCTGTTGGGTATTTTGGCCGATGTGGATCTGTTGGAGGAGGAGGGCAGGCAATACCTGCGGATTACCGTCGAGCCCTATCCCTACCCGGTCAGCTACAAGGGGGAATATCACTACCGTACCGGCAGCACCAAACAGGTCCTTAAGGGTGTGGCACTGGACCGTTTCTTGCTAAACAAGACGGGCAAGCGTTGGGACGCGGTACCGGTTCCCGGCGTCACCCTTAGTGATTTAGATGCGAGCGTGCTCATCCGTTTTCGGGAACGCGCCGCCTGGAGCAAACGCCTTGGAACAGGGGTTCTTGAAGAAGACGATGCCGGCCTGATCGAGAAACTTCGCCTGACGGACGGTGTATACCTCAAACGCGCGGCCGTCCTGCTCTATCGGCTTTTTCGAAAACGACAGTGAGCTACGCTACCATGATGAGATTACCGGCGACCTGTTTGCCCAGGCGGACCGAACCCTAGACCTGTTACTGACCAAGTACCTCAAGGCAACCATCGGCTACGAGGGCGTGCAGCGGGTCGAAACTTGGCCCGTCCCGCAAGACGCCCTGCGCGAGGTCCTCCTGAATGCAATCGCGCACAAGGATTATGCCAGTGGTGTTCCAATTCAGATCAGTGTGTATGACGACCGAATCCTATTTTGGAACAACGGGCAGCTCCCGGAGGACTGGACCGTAGAGCGTCTGACGAGCAAACATCCTTCCCAGCCGTACAATCCGGACATTGCCAATGCTTTTTTCCGGGCCGGGATGATCGAAGCCTGGGGGCGCGGGATCGAGAAGGTCATGCAAGAATGCCGGAACGCCGGCCTTGCATTGCCGACCCTGACGTACGAAAAACTCGGACTCTGGGTCGAATTCAGCTATCCACCAATGTCGCAGCCTTCGGGGAAGACTACCCAAGAAACTACCCAAGAAACTACCCAAGAAACTACCCAAGAACGGATCCTGGCCTTGTTGCGGCAAGAACCCACCCTGACACG
>NZ_FLUY01000778.1 GCF_900092655.1 Candidatus Thiosymbion oneisti | reverse complement strand
GGACGACAGTCGGTAGCACGATGACCGATGACGGAACAGGTAGCCTTTTCTCAACAATAACAGCAAGTTATACGCCGCCCCTCTGGCT
>NZ_FLUY01000359.1 GCF_900092655.1 Candidatus Thiosymbion oneisti | reverse complement strand
TGTGTCAGGTCCCGGATGATTACGTGGAATTTTTTTAAACAGTTGGGGTTGCTGTGCGTGCCATTGTTTGAGTATCTG
>NZ_FLUY01000917.1 GCF_900092655.1 Candidatus Thiosymbion oneisti | reverse complement strand
GCGTGGGAGCAGATCCCGACGCTCCAGCGTCGATTAAGCGCCTCGGTAGGCTAACCGCCAACGCCGATCAGCACAGAAGAGCCGCGTCCGCTGGAGC
>NZ_FLUY01000701.1 GCF_900092655.1 Candidatus Thiosymbion oneisti | reverse complement strand
ATGTCGGCGGTCCCGGGCCGGCTGGGACCGCCGTCTTTCAGACGGCTTACGGACCCCATGACCAGCTGTCGGCAACGGTCAGAGCAGACGCCTCGCGCGAATCCTCACGAATGGATTCGCGCTGATTCGGGCGATTCGTAGTTTTCTCCTTCGTAATTCTAACCCACCACGGCAAGCGGCTAACCGCTAACTTAATGGCGTTGGCCTGCGACCTCCTATTACTCCACTTACTCCACCAGCGATTTCAACCGATACAATGCCTCCAGAGCCTCCCGTGGCGAGAGTCCGTCCGGATCCAGCGCCTGCAGGGCCTCCAGGGCCGGGGTGGAGGTTGGAGTTGTGGAGGTCGAGGCCGGGGTCCGGATTGGGGGCGGGGATTCCAGTGGAAACAGGGACAGCTGATCGGCTTCCCGTTCGGTATGGCGTTGGGCGTTGTCCTCGAGCTCGCGTAGGCGCGTGCGGGCGCGTTCGATGACCGCGGCGGGTATCCCGGCGAGCCGCGCTACCTGGAGCCCGTAGCTCTGGCTGGCCGGACCCGCGCGGACCGTGTACATAAAGACGATGGTGTCCCCGTGCTCCACGGCGTTCAGATGGACATTGGCGATTCCGGGATAGGCCTCGGAGAGGGTCGTGAGCTCGAAGTAATGGGTCGCGAACAGGGTAAAGGCGCGGTTGCGTGTCGCCAGCTCGACGCCGCAGGCCCAGGCCAGGGAGAGGCCGTCGAAGGTGCTGGTGCCGCGGCCGATCTCGTCCATCAACACCAGGCTGCGGTCACTCGCATTGTGGAGGATGTTGGCCGTCTCCTCCATCTCCACCATGAAGGTCGACCGCCCGCCGGCCAGGTCGTCCGCGGCGCCGATGCGCGAGAAGATGCGGTCCACGGGCCCCAGCCGTGCGGAACGGGCGGGCACGAAGCTGCCGCAATAGGCCAGGAGCGTAATCAGGGCCGTTTGTCGCATGAAGGTGGATTTGCCGCCCATATTGGGTCCGGTGATGATCAGCATGCGGCGGTCCTCGTCCAGCTGCACCCCATTGCCCACGAAGGGGGTGTCGATGACCTGCTCGATCACCGGATGGCGGCCGTCGGCGATCTCGATGAGCGGCTCGTCGGTCAGCTCCGGCCGCACCCAGTCCAGGGTAGCGGCGCGTTCCGCCAGGTTGCAGAGCACATCCAGGGCGGCGATGCCGGCGGCGGCTGTCTGGAGCTCCGCCAGCCATTGCGTCAGCCGTTGCAGCAGCGCTTCGTAGAGGGCCTTTTCCCTGGCCAGGGCGCGCTCCCGGGCGCTCAGTATCCGGTCCTCGAACCGCTTGAGTTCCGGTGTGATATAGCGTTCGACACCCTTCAGGGTCTGACGTCGGACGTACTCCGCCGGGACCTGCTCGGACCGGCTGCGGCTCACCTCGATGTAGTAGCCGTGGACCCGGTTGTAGCTGACCTTGAGATTGTCGATACCTGTGCGTGCACGTTCCCGCGCTTCGAGGTCCAGGAGGAAGTGGTCGGCATTGGTCGCCAGGTCGCGCAACTCGTCGAGTTCCTGGTCGTAACCGGACGCCAGCACGCCCCCGTCGCGGATCAGCACCGGCGGGTTGTCGATGACGGCTTGTTGCAGCAGCTCCACCACCTCGGGAAAGGTCCCGATCGCTGCGGACAGCTCCCGCACCAGGGGGGCCTGCAAGGGCTCCAGGGTAGCCTGCAGATCGGGCAGGTAGGCCAGGGAGTCGCGCAATACCGCCAGATCCCGTGGCCGCGCCGAGCCCAAGGCCACCCGGGCCAGGATACGCTCCAGGTCGCCGATCCCGGCCAGCCCTTCCTGTACCGGGGCGAAGGCGTCGCCTCCGGCCAACTCCTCGACGGCGGCATGGCGGCGGCGGATGGTGTCCTGGCAGCGCAGGGGGCGGCCGAGCCAGCGCCGCAGCAGACGGCCGCCCATGGCCGTGATGGTGCGGTCCAGGATCCCCGCCAGGGTGTGCTCGGAACGACCGCTCAGGCTGGTCACGAGCTCCAGGTTGCGGCGGGTGGCGGTGTCCAGGATCAGGGAAGCGTCCCGTTGCTCGGTGGTGAGGCCGCGGATGTGGGGCAGACTGCTGCGCTGGGTGTCCTGGACGTATTGCAGCAGGCAGCCGGCGGCCCCTACCGCCAGCGGCAGCTCGGCACACCCGAACCCGGTCAGGTCGCGGGTACCGAACTGGCCGCACAGCAGGCGGTGGGCGCTGTCCGGCTCGAAATGCCAGACCGGACGACGGGTGATGCCTCCCTCCGGATCCAGCTCCTCGGGCAGGCGGCTGTCTTCCGCCACCAGGGTCTCGGAGGGCCGCAGCCGCGCCAGCTCGCTGCGCAGGGCCTCCAGCGTTGGTACTTGCAGCACCGCAAAACTGCCGCTGGAGAGCTCCAGCCAGGCGAGGCCGTAGCCGTCATCGCCGGCGCAGACCGCCGCCAGCAGATTGTCCCGGCGCTCCTGGAGCAGAGCCTCGTCGGTCAGGGTGCCGGGGGTGACGATGCGAACGACTTCCCGCTCCACCGGACCCTTGGACTTGGCCGGATCCCCCATCTGCTCGCAGATTGCCACCGATTCGCCCTGACGCACCAGCTTGGCCAGATAGGTCTCCACCGCATGGTAGGGAACCCCGGCCATGGGGATCGGCCGGCCGCCGGACTGGCCGCGCTTGGTCAGGGTGATATCCAGCAGGCGGGCGGCTCGCTCCGCGTCCTCAAAGAAGAGCTCGTAGAAGTCCCCCATGCGGTAAAAGAGCAACAGCTGCGGGTAATCCGCCTTGATGCGGAGATACTGCTCCATGCCGGGGGAGTGTTTGACGGCGACCGGTTCTTTGCTCATGGGGGCTGGGTCTTACAGCGACGGGCTGCAGCTCGGGCGACGGAACCGAGATTGTAGGATGTGGTGAGCGCGGTTGGCGACTCAGGATTGCACGGCCGGTTAGCGCGAACCGCATCGATGATGTGGTGAGCGCGGTTGGCGACTTAGGATTGCACGGCCGGTTAGCGCGAACCGCATCGATGATGTGGTGAGAGTGGTGGTTTAGAGCCTGCCGGCCGGTACCTGCTTTCTCCGCACGAACCGCATCGATGGATGGCGGCCTGTCCCACACCACGTTGGTTACGGCAGTCTCCGACGATGCGGTTCGCGGCCTACCCGCCCCGTCCCTGGGGCGGGTAGGCGCTCACCACATCCTACGGGCTTTTGCGACACCCTGCTGCGGGGTCATGGACGTCAGCCGGTACCCAGCACTACGCGAATACGGGTTTCGAGCGTTGCAACGTCCTCCGGGCAGAGCCGGCGGATGCGTAGGTAGTTCGCGGCGGCTTTCTTCGCCAAGGGCTCCCGGCCTGCATGTGGATCCTTATCGACATTCCGCTGCCGGGCATAGGGGACATAGTAGTTTTCCTTCGGATCACAGTCTTGCCGTATCTCCTGCCAACGCCAGTCCTTGGGCAGATCGGACATGCCGGCGAGGACCCAGACCTCTAATTCCTGCCAGGCGTTTTCCGCCAGAAAGCAACAGTCGGTCCCTGCGAGCAGTGTTTTCGCCTTCTCTTCCAGCGTATCGAGCTTCGCCCTGCGGTTTTCGTCGCAGTCGCGATCGACGATGAGCAGGAAGACCCGCGTCATGCCCCGGTAACGGTTGACGATCTTCCGCATGTGCTCCCACTTCAGGGCTGCACCGATCCCGCCGAGCTTCGGGTCCATGCAGACTCGCACGCGGGCACGCACGCCGATGTTCGCCATCATCTTCTCGATGATGGGCTTGAGCACATACTGGTCTTTGCGGAAATCCTCGGGAATGACCAGGACATTGACGCTCATTCCGGGCCCCCCCCCGTTTCCGACTCTCCTGCGTCGGGTTCGGAGAAGCAGGCGGCGTCTTCGAGCCATCCCGCGGCGTGCAGCGATCCAAGGTCTTCGGTCTTGAGGACCCGCCTAATGTCCGGGAGGTCCGAGATCCGCCGTATCCGGGAATCCGCGGCGGTCTCGGTTCGATAGACCAAGAGCGCGTTTGTTAACGCCTCTGCTTCCAGGAAACCCAGCAGCGCCGGGTTGTGGGTGGTACCGATGACCTGAATCTGCTGCTCCTTGCAGACCTGCTGGACCAGCTGCAGCAGCAAATGCAACCGGGTGGGATGGATGCCGTTGTCGAATTCCTCGAAGAAAAAGATGCGGCCGGTATCCGGGCTGAGCAGGGCGGCAACCAGGGCCAGAAACCGTAGGGTGCCGTCGCTGGCGCTGAGGGCGGAGACCTTTTGACCATTGGCCTCCACGAGCTGCACGAGAATCCGTCCCGACAAGTCGGTTTGAAATGCGAAGTCCACCACATCCATCGGGGTGAGCGACCGGAGCCAGCCGAGGAGCTGGTTCTTGAGCACGGGGTCCTGACAGATGCCGTGCAATACCGAGGACAGGTTCTCACCCCGATCGCCGAGGATCACCTGTCCCGGCTGTGACGGTTGGCGGATGGCGTTCGGATCCAGATCCAGGAAGCGAATGTCCTGGAAGATCTCCAGCACGCTGGTGCAAGCCCGGCGGACATTCAAGGGCTCATCATTCCGGTCAGGAAACTGGGAAAGCACGGGGCGAGTCGCGGAGAAGTCGGAGATTCTTCCAGGCTCCTGGGGATTCCCGCCGCGACGATGACGAATCCGGATTTGATGTTCGTCCTGCTGCGGGGGGGGATCATCCTCCGGGTCCGAATCCCACAGATAATCCTGCCGCGTATACAACGCTTCCCGTGTTACCCGTGGACCAATGCCTTTGTCGGAGAGATCCACTTGCAAGCCGTACTCGAGATGTGCGTAAGGACGGGACTTCGCCTGGGGTGGCTGCACTGTGCACATGAGCCAAAAATCAGATGCTCCTCCAAAGGCTACCTCCCGGGCACCGCCACGGATGCCGCGCCACTGGAGGATACCGCCGGGACCGTATTTCTCCCCCAGGATCTCGGCCAGCGGATAGCCCAAACCGACGCCATGGAGAAAGCGCAGCGCATCCCGCAGATTGCTCTTGCCGGAGGCATTGGCGCCGACAAGCAAGGTCAGTGACCCGAAGTCAAGGATCGCGTCCCGGAAGCTCTTGAATCTAAACAGCCCTAACCGACGTAGCATAATTGCTCACTCCATCAGGCGATACGCACCCTTTGAATCAGGGGGAGGAGCATGAGGATAGTGCCCTCAAGGCCACCTTGAAAAGTTCAACTGGCCGGACGAGACGAAGATGCCCCGTTGTTTTCAATCGGACAATCGCTTTAATCCGTGGAAATCTGCATAACTTGCAGATTAAAAGACGGGTAGGGTCCGCGGTGCGGACCGCCGGCGCTTCCAGAGACCGTAGGCTGGGGTTCGCAAGCTCACCCCAGCCTACGAGCTTCGTCTTTGTCCATGGTTTGGCTCGTTCCCACGCTCCAGCGTGGAAATGCCGTTGTGGCCGCTCCAGCGGCTGAGATTCCTCGCTCCGCTCGGGACCAGGTTTCATGACGCTGGAGCGTTTGGATTTGGCTCCCACGCTGGAGCGTGGGAGCCAGAGGGAAGCGGCGGGATGCGCTGACGCTTTCCCGCCCTACGCGGGCTGTGGCGCCGGTGTCGGCGTCTTAACGCAACCTACGCCCAGGATTACCGCCCGCGCTGTCTGCCCGCGCGGACCTCGCTTTGGGTGTAGGTTGCGTTAGCCGCGCGGGGAAACGCCTGGGGGAGCACGGCCTCGAACGCGGCGTAACGCAACACGACGCCTGCTCAGGCAGCACCGAATAATGCCGGACAGTGGTGCAACTTAATACTTGACTGAATGAGTTGGTTATTGTAGCTTCTCAAGCCTTCACTCGAGGCAGGAGCGATTCACCCGTGAGATTGACTACGAAAGGGCGCTATGCCGTCACCGCGATGCTCGATCTGGCGATCCATCGCGGGCAGGGGCCAATCCCGTTGGCGGATATCGCCCAACGTCAGGGCATCTCCTTGTCCTATCTGGAGCAGCTTTTCTCCAGACTGCGTATGCGCGCTCTCGTCTCGAGCATGCGGGGTCCCGGCGGCGGCTACAACTTGGCGCGGAAGGCGTCCGAGATCCATGTGGCGGAGGTCATCTCCGCGGTGGACGAGCGCGTGGATACCACCCGTTGCGGCGGCGCCCATAACTGCCGGAACCAAGGTCCCTGCCTGACCCATGACCTGTGGCAGGATCTGAGCACGCAGATCTACGAATACCTCGACCGCATCAGTCTGCAGGATCTGGCCGACGGCAAGGGGGGACGGGGCAGCGCCAAGCGTCGGGATCCGCAGGGACCCGAGGTCAGGATCGAGGGCCGCAGCAGCGGGGGGTTGAGCGCCGGTGCCTGATCATTCGGTAGGCGGTGCCAAGCGTTTCGGAGTCTTATAAAAATGCAACTACCCATCTACATGGACTACTCGGCGACCACCCCTGTCGATCCCCGGGTCGCCGAGAAGATGTGCAGCTATCTTACCCCGGAGGGGAGGTTCGGTAACCCGGCCTCGCGTTCCCATTCCTTCGGCTGGGAAGCGGAGGATGCGGTGGACGAGGCCCGCCGCCAGGTGGCGGCACTCGTCAACGCCGATCCCAAGGAGATCGTCTGGACCTCCGGCGCTACCGAGTCAGATAACCTGGCGATCAAGGGCGTTGCCCGTTTCTATCACAAAGGGGGCAGGCATATCGTCACCGCCAAGACGGAGCACAAGGCGGTTTTGGACACCTGCCGCCACCTTGAGCGGGAGGGATTCGAGGTCACCTATCTCGACCCCCGGCCTAATGGCCTCATCGATCCGGCCAAGCTGGAAGCCGCCCTGCGGAACGACACCATCCTGGTCTCGATCATGCATGTGAATAACGAGATCGGTGTCATTCAAGACATCGCAGGCATCGGCGAGCTGACCCGGGCGCGCAAGATCCTGTTCCATGTCGATGCCGCCCAGAGTGCCGGTAAGGTCCCCATCGATTTGGAACGGATGAACATCGACCTGATGTCCTTCTCGGCCCACAAGATTTACGGCCCTAAGGGTATCGGCGCCCTCTATGTGCGGCGGAAGCCGCGGGTGCGGCTGGAGGCCCAGATGCACGGCGGCGGCCATGAGCGCGGCATGCGCTCCGGTACCCTCGCGACGCACCAGATCGTCGGCATGGGCGAGGCCTGTCGGATTGCGCGCGCGGAGATGGCCACGGAGAACGAGCGCGTATTGGCCCTCCGCCATCGCTTGTGGGACGGCCTCAAGGATATGGAGCAGGTCGTCCTGAACGGTGACTGGGACCGGCGGGTGGCCGGGAACCTGAACCTGAGCTTTGCGTTCGTCGAGGGCGAGTCCCTGATCATGGCCCTGAAGGACCTGGCGGTATCCTCGGGCTCCGCCTGCACTTCGGCCAGCCTGGAGCCGAGCTATGTGTTGCGGGCCCTGGGACGCGAGGATGAGCTGGCGCACAGCTCCATCCGCTTTTCGCTCGGGCGGTTCACGACCTCGGAAGAGGTGGACTTCGCAGTCGAGAAGATCCGCTCTCAGGTCGAACGACTGCGCGAGCTATCGCCCTTGTGGGATATGTACAAAGACGGCATCGACTTGAGCACCGTCCAGTGGACGGCGCACTGATGCCCGCCCGGCTTTGAGGTTTTTGTCGCGAGGTAACAGACCATGGCTTACAGCGAAAAGGTATTGGACCATTACGAGAACCCGCGCAATGTGGGCAAGTTCGACAACGACGCCACGGTGGGCACCGGCATGGTCGGGGCACCGGCCTGCGGTGACGTGATGCGCCTGCAGATCAAGGTCAGTGATCAGGGCGTCATCGAGGATGCCCGCTTCAAGACCTATGGCTGTGGTTCGGCGATCGCCTCCAGCAGCCTGTTGACGGAGTGGGTCAAGGGCCGGACATTGGATGAGGCCCAACAGATCAAGAACCAGGACATCGCCGATGAGCTGGCCCTACCGCCGGTCAAGATTCACTGTTCGGTGCTGGCGGAAGATGCCATCAAGGCCGCCATTCAGGACTACACCCGGAAGCAGGACGCCCCGGGAGTCGAAGCATGAGTATCACCATGACGGCGGTGGCGGCGGATCACGTCCGTAAATTTCTCGCCAACCGCGGTAAGGGATTGGGTCTGCGCCTCGGTGTCCGGACCTCCGGTTGCTCTGGCATGGCCTATGTGCTGGAGTTCGCGGATGAGCTGGGGGCCGACGATCAGGTCTTCGAGGACCAGGGGGTCAAGGTCATCGTGGACCCCAAGAGCCTGCTCTACCTCGCTGGGACCGAGCTCGACTATACCAAGGAAGGGCTCAACGAGGGCTTCAAATTCAACAACCCCAATGTCAAGGACGCCTGCGGCTGTGGCGAGAGCTTCAATGTTTGAACCCCCAGGCTCTGTTGCCGAGTACAGATGCTCTTAACCACCGACAACATTGCACGACAGAATCTTCATGGAACCATAGGGTGCGTTAAGACGCCGGTACCGGCGCCACAGGAGATCAGCGCACCTTGGTACGTCGAATGCAACACGTCCGGTCCCCCAGGCAGCGCTGTCCGGCATTATTTGGTGCTGCCCGAGAAGGCGTCGTGTTGCGTTACGCCGCGTTCGACGCCATGCCCCCCGAGACGTTTTCTCACGCGGCTAACGCAACCTACACTTAAGGCAAGGTCCGCGCGGGCCGGCCACGCGGAGGGTCATGTGGGTGTAGGTTGCGTTAAGACGCTGGCACTGACTCGGCAGACGATCAGCGAGCCTTGGTGCGTCGAACGCAACACGTCCGGTCTCCCAAACAGCGCCGGATAATTCAGGATTGCAAGGTCCCCCATGCTGGATTTCTCCAAGAACCACTTCGAGCTCTTCGGGTTGCCCATGAGCTACCGGGTGGATGGCGATCTGCTGGCGGAGCGCTATCATGCCCTGCAGCATGCGCTGCACCCGGATCGCTATGCCGCGGCGGGCGCCCGCGAGCGGCGGTTGTCCATGCAGGCCTCCACCCGCGTCAACGAGGCCTTTCAGACCCTCAAGGAACCCCTGGCACGCGCGCACTATTTGCTGTCGCTGCACACCGGCGCTTGGAGCGACGAGCCGGCATCGACCCAAGACACGGCATTCCTGATGGAGCAGATGGAGCTACGCGAGGCCCTGGCCCAGGTCAAAGACCGACCGGACCCCGGGACCGCGGTCGGTGAGATCCTGGACCGCCTCGCCGACCATGCCCACGTGCTGACGAGTGAGTTGGAAGCCTTGCTGGAGGCTCCGTCGGCGCCGGACCTGGAAGCGGCACAGGAACGCGTGCGCAAGCTGCAATTCGTCACCAAGTGCCGGGTCGAGGCGGAGAATCTGGAGGCGGAGCTGGAAGGTATTTCCTAGGGCGTGTTGACATTTAGGGTAGTGGTAAATTTTTAAGTGAGAGCAGTCGAGAGGTTCACCGACCACTCCCGGTTTCTTTTCGATCCCCTCTCCTGGCCCCCTCGCTGCGCTCGGGGCGGGCTCTCTCCCGGCGAGAGCGGGGCGAAGCTCGTAGGTTGGGCAAATCCGGTAGGATGTGGTGAGCGCGGTAGGTCTTACAGGATGGCACCACGCGGAGGCGCGAACCGCATCAACCCCCATAAAGGCACCTTGAAAAATAGGTATTTTCAGCGATCAGGCGGCTCTAACCCGTTGCTTATTCAAGCATGCCGTTGACGAAAAGGGTGCCCGTAATCGAATCCCGAAAGCGCGTGTGCACTGTCGGGCCCGGGCCATCCGGCGATGCGGTTCGCGCCGACCGTCAATGCCATCCTTGAGGCGGTATACTGCGCTCACCGCATCCTACGGGCTCCATCAACCAATCCATCAGTAGGGAAGAAAAAGAACCGCAGACTTCACCACTTAAAAATTATCCACTACCCATGTTTGCCCGCCTCAGACACCCCCTAATCTCGCCCTAAAAATCTTTTGATCAGAAACAGGGCGGCGATGGAACGCGCCTCCGTAAAGTCGTCCCGCTCCAGCAAGGCGTCCAGCGCGTCCAGGTCCCAGGGCACGACCTCGATCGGTTCGGGCTCGTCCCCCTGGGCCCGCTCGGGATACAGATCCCGCGCCAACACCAGGTGTGTCTCGTGCTGAATATAGCCCGGTGCCAGGGATACCTTGTGTATCGACCTCAGGTCCCGGGCACCGCAGCCGATCTCCTCCCGGAGTTCGCGTCCGGCCGCCTCCAACAGGTCCTCCCCCGGCTCGACAACGCCCTTGGGAAAGCCGAGTTCGTAGCGGTCCGTGCCGGCGGCATACTCACGTGCCAGCAGCAGCGTCCGGGCATCGGGCATGGGCACGATCAGCACCGACCCCCGCCCCCCGAGGATCCGCTCGAAACAGCGGCGATTGCCGTTGGAGAATATCAGGTCGACCTGCTCTACCCGGAAGATCCGGGTCCGGGCCACCAAGCGACGCTCAAGTACTCTAGGACGTGTTGACATTTAGAAGGTCCGCGCAGCAGACCCTACGTTAACCATCTGATTGACTGTAGGGTCCGCTGCGCGGCTGGGGGTTGTTGACATCTGTCCGAGTGCGGGGCGGATTCAAGCCGAGGCGTTCCGGACCGGGTTGTCCAAGCCCCCGAGGTGCTCGATCTCGACCCGCACCTGGTCTCCATCCGCGAGGAAGACCGGCGGGGTGCGGGCAAAGCCGACGCCCGGCGGTGTTCCCGTAAGGATCAGGGTGCCCGGCAACAGGGTCGTATCCCGGCTGAGGTGGGCGATGAGCTGGGCCACGGAGAAGATCATGTCACTGGTGTGGCCGGTCTGCATGGTCTCGCCGTTAAGTAGACAGCGCACGTCCAAGGCTTGAGGGTCCGGGATCTCATCCGCGGTGACCAGCACCGGGCCCAGGGGACAGAAGCCGTCGAAGCTCTTGCCGCGCACCCACTGCCCGGCACCGCCGTGTTTCTGCCAGCGCCGGGCCGAGACGTCGTTCGCGCAGCTATAGCCGAGGACATGATCCAGGGCCTGCGCCTCCGTCACGTCCTTCGCGGTGCGCCCGATGACGACCGCCAGCTCCGCCTCGAAATCGACCTCCGGACCATGGGTGCAGGATGCCGGCAGGGCGATGGGGTCTCCCGGACCCGTGACCGTCGTGGTGGGCTTCATGAAGAGGATGGGGTGCTCGGGGATTTGCGCCCCGGTCTCCTGGGCGTGGGCGCGGTAGTTGAGTCCGATCCCGAAGATGTTGACCGGGACGAGCGGGGACAGCCACTTGTTCACGGCGATCCTCTCTCCGGTCTCACTCAGGCCCGCGTAGAGGTCGCCTGCCAGCCGGAGTGCGTACCCTTGGTCGCGGCCTCCTTCATCGCCGGGGATCCCGTAGTGGACCGCCCCAGCGGCGTCCTGAAAACGTGCAATGCGCATAGTGGTTGCTCCTGGTTCGATCAGATTCGACAAGGCGGTCATTTTATCCGCAGATTACGCAGATTTCCGCAGATGAGAAACGAAATAATCCGTGGGGAGCCGACAACATGTCGGCGATCCCAGGGGCCGACAGGATGTCGGCGGTTCCGGGCCGGCTGGGACCGCCGTCTTTCAGACGGCTTACGGACCCCATCACCAGCTGTCGGCAACGCTCAGAGCAGACGCCCTC
>NZ_FLUY01001615.1 GCF_900092655.1 Candidatus Thiosymbion oneisti | reverse complement strand
GTCGATGCCGATGGTTTCTCCACCCACCAGATCCAGCTCGCGGCACAACACAACGAAATCTCGGTTCGCCGCGCGCAGGGCGGTCCTGTTCACGCGCCGAAACTCAGCGATGGTGCGGTAGCTTGGGACCAATCCCTCCAGCCGCCAGATCAGCTCCAAGTTACGTCGCCACTCACGCTCCAGACGCCGCGAGCTGCGCACCCGATTGAGATAGCCGTAAAGATACAGTTTGAGCAGCAGGCCCGGATCGAACCCCGGCTGACCGGGCGTCAGATCGCCGCCGCTCTTGGTAAAGCCCAACTCCGGCAGGTCACGCGTATCAACGTAGGCATCAATCGCCCGAACGAGGTTGGTCTCGCTGACGTAATCTTCCACCCGCGGCGGCAGGAGAACTTCCTGGGCACGGGCTACCCCTCGCTTGTAACGTCTCGCCATGAAGGTCAGCCCCTCGGTTCGAGCTCAGCTGGTA
>NZ_FLUY01000702.1 GCF_900092655.1 Candidatus Thiosymbion oneisti | reverse complement strand
AGCACGATGAGGAGTCAACCATGGTTCTCAGACCAAAGCCGGTCCAACTTACCGAAGTAGAAACCAAGTTAATCAGTCAGGTTTGAGAATATTTATACCCCCCTAAAAGATTTCTTGTACTCCGCGGAATTTGCCGACCTCGCCCGCATCCATCCCGAGGATTTCACCCGCCAACGCGCGCTTCCGCTGCCTCATCTGGTGTCCATGCTGTTGAACCTGCGCAAGGGCAGTATCGGCGACGAACTCGATCGCTTCTTCGAGGTACTCCACGACCAACCACTGGCCGATGGCGTGTCCCCTTCGGCCTTTTGCCAAGCGCGCATGAAGCTTGACCTCCGCGCCCTGATGGCACTCAACCGACCCTTGCTGGAAGGCTTCGAACGCGACTTCTCTGCGCGTCTGTGGCATGACTTACGCTTGTTGGCAGTCGATGGCTCGACGGCACGTTTGCCTCACACCGATGATGTAATGGCAACCTTCGGGGCTCCACCTGAGGGGAGCGCGGTTCCACTGGCCCGGTTCTCGCGGCTGCATGATGTCCTCAACAACCTGGTGATCGCGGCCGATTTCGAATCCCGCCAAGTCGGCGAGCGCGTACTCGCCGGTGAGCATCTGGCCGCGACGCGGGCCAACGATCTGATCTGGTATGACCGTGGCTATCCGGCCTTCTGGCTATTTGCCTTGCACCGCCAGGAACACCGTCACTTCGGTGCCCGCATGCCGTTGGATTTTTCCCGCGAGGTCAGCGACTTCCTGGCCGGCGGCAAAAAAAGTGAGGCTGTGCTGTTCACACCAGGCCCCCACGCACGCCGGCAATGTCAGGTGTATGGGTTGGCGCCCGATCCGATTCCCTTGCGCTTGATCCGCGTGAAACTCAAAAACGGCGAGACCGAGGTCCTTGCGACTTCATTACTTGATGAAGCCGACTATCTCAGTACCTGGTTTAAGCACCTCTACCACCTGCGTTGGGGCGTGCAAGAGGGCTATAAACGCGAGAAGTGCTGGCTCGAAATCGAGAACTTCTCCGGCCTCAGCGCCCTGGTTGTGAAACAGGATTTCTACCCCAAGCTCTTCGCGCTCAACCTGACTGCAGTCCTCTCCTGGATCGCTCACGCGATCGCCGATCGTCTCTACCGAGACCGTAAGCAGGCCTATCGGGTGAAGTTCGCCCATGCGCTCTCCAAGATGAAGGATAATCTGGTCCGGTTGTTCGTCTCCAACTCCTCGCCGCAACTCCTCACCGCGTTAATATTGGCGATGGCGGCAAGCGTCGAAGCCGTCCG
>NZ_FLUY01001745.1 GCF_900092655.1 Candidatus Thiosymbion oneisti | reverse complement strand
TTTGTGATTGGTTGATCCCTGTTTTCGTTCGCCCTCTCCCCAACCCCTCTCCCGCCGGGAGAGGGGCTTTGAGGCTTGACTTAATGGTATTGCCCTGCAAGATATTGGCATAGACCAAGACGTTGGCTTCGACGAACAGTGCGTTATCGTCCATCCTTATCGGACCGCGCCAGGCAGACCAACATGGCGCGTGCGACCGGCAACAGCCCCATGTCTACGGCCCACAGGCCGTTGACGAAGGGGTCGGAGAAGGAATCGGTGAGATAAGCGTGCTTGTCCGCATAGGCGAAGAAGCCCTCGTCGTTGCCGTGGCGCGCGAGCATATCCCGCAACATGTTTTGGGCCTTGACCCGGATGTAGTCCTCCTCGAAGAAGCGCTTGCGCTCACTGGCGAATTCGTCACTGTCGCTATCGCTGTCGCGTAGGTCTTCCAAGATCGACCGTTTGCCGGATTTTCGGATGGCGTAAAGTGTGAGCCACAAATGATAGTAGATGAAGCCCAAGGGCGGATTGAGCAGCTCCAGACCACCCTCATAGGCCTCGGCGTCCTCGACGGCATCGACCAGCAGTCGAAAGGCAAAAACGGCATCTTCCTCCGACATCCCGGCAACTGCATCGGGCGGCATGTCAGTACTATCCTCCCGTAGCCACGATGGCAATTCCGGAAAGTTCGGAAAGGCCCTGGCAAAGTACCAACGACCCTTCAGAAAGCCTGCCAAGATACGTGGATAGACCGGAAAGGTGCCCATGAAGCGGATGCCTATCTCATCCCAACCCAACGCATTGTTATCAGGGGACCGTCGCCAAAAGCCGTGCCAGAAGGCGCCGAGTACGATCATGCTCTGACTGAGTGGCGGTGCGACCCATTTCAGCAGCTTCGGATCTTCGACACCCAGCTCCTTTAAACGACGGCGCTGGATACGATAGGCCCGATGAAAGGCCTGCATGGCATAGTTATGAACCAGGCATTGCTCCTGTTCGTCGATGTCTTCATTACGCCAACTGTCCTCGAACAGCAGCTTGTCCGCCTTCTCCCAAATCTCCGTGAGAAACGGCTCGGCCGTGTCCTTATCCCGGCGCCAGTAGCTGAAGCCGAAGGCGAACAGATAGGCCGCCTTCCACAGGGATAGGGATGCCTCCGAGAGCCTACCGCCGTGCCGATACACCAACGCCGAAAGCACATAGGCTTCCACTGCACGTCCACACAGCGACTTGGTGAGCGACTTGCGTTGATCGGCCATGCATCTTTCCGGGTCACCCTCGGTATCGGTATCGGTATCGGAATCGGTACCCAACAAGTCGTCCAGAAATCCGGAGACGGCGGCGTCGAGTCCGTTGGGGCAACCGATAAGGCCGGTCCTATCCGTATCCGGCTCCTCGCCATGACCGCCGAAACGGTCGAACAGAGCTTGGGCTCGTTTCAGACTCTCCTTCAGGCGGCAAGCTTTGGCGGCCAACGCAGCCCGGACGGAGACATTGCAACGGCAGTCGTCCGCGGCCACCGCTTGCCGCCCGGACGCGTGATGGTCGCGGAAAAAACAGCCCTTGTGCCGATGCCCGAGCGCACCTTTCAGATCGAGCCCGGCCGCGGCATCGCCGAGACCGGACAGGGCATAGCCGAGCAGATGCAGACGATGCACCTTGCCGTCCGCTTCGGACTCGCTATGACCGTCCTGGGGCCCTGCGGCAAGCGGAGGTCGCCTGGCAAGTGCACGAGCGCCGCGGGCCGCCTTGGCAAAGCTACAGGCGGCGCCGATCAGGTCGGAGCGGAACAACAGCAGCTCGGCCTGACGCAGATACAGCCGGACATAAAGAATCCCCCGGAGGCTGCGGTCACTCTCGCCTGAAGATGGGTCCTGCACATCCAACCGCCGACGTATTGCGTGTGCGTCGTCCAGATGCTGGAGTGTCCGCCCCAGGGAGGCGTCCTGCTTGGCATAGAGGAAGGCCAGACTGACATGGGGTTGGGCGTACAGGTGGATCTGATTCTCGGCCCTCGAGAACAGCCGCTTCAGGGTCTCATGCTCCAGAGTGATTTCTACCAGCGACTTGGCCTGTAGATAGCAGCCGGCAGCCTGGTCATATTGCCGCCGTTGCTCATAGATCAGGCCGGATTTCAACAAGGTGCGCAGATAGAGTAGGAAGTGGCTGAAGGAGGGGACGGACCCGGAGACCGCAACGGTCGAGTCATCGTTATCCGAACCGGGAGTATGGCTTGCCATGATTGCGGCCAAGGCGGGCTCGATGCCGTCGAGGGCATTGCGGTACTCGGTCTGGGCCTGATCGTACTCCCGATCCAGGCCGTGCAGGTCGCCGAGGATCACGTCGATGAAGGGCAGCGCAAGCGATCCGCCCCGGCGGCTTCCGGGCAAAGAATGCACACTCTGCGGCCACAGAATGGGCGTCAGCTCCCTACGCAGACGGAGCTGCTCGTCACGAAAATCGTGGAAATGCTGCTTGATGGCGATGGATTCATCCAAGGTGAAATTGAAGGCGGCCAGCTCTTGCTCACTGAACTGGGAGATATAGACCACCTCGCGCTGGAAATGCAGCAGAAAGCGGTACTCATAGATACCATTGTCCACCGGCCGCAGGTAGGGGGCCAGCAGGCGTTCCAACAACAACCGGACTAATTGCGGCAAGGCGGGGGCGCGGTGGATGTCGAGAAAATCCGGCATCCGCTCCAGATCCCGTGAGTTGAACCCCAAGGAGTGGAACTTGAGCAGATAGTCAAGGATAGAGAAGGTGGCCACCGCCAGCTTGTCGCCGTACTTGCGGATCAGGGCGCTGAGATCGCCGTGAAAGAGCAGAAAGATCTGGCTGATCAGTTGGATCTCGTATTGACCCTCCGGCGGGAATTGCAGCATGAAGTTGGTGGTCGGCAACAGGGGACCGGCCGGGGCATGATAGCGGGCGCGATCGAATAGAAAAGTGTCCGACAGGGGTGTGACAAAGCGCTCGAATTGCAATGCCAGCTTCTTCGGAGTGCCGCCGCTGCGGTAGGTCAGGTAATAGACGAAATCCTGCAACAGAGACATCAGCTCTTGGTACTGGCGCTGGTACCGGTCCGAGAGCGATGGTTGTTTTTGTTTCCCCCTGACAGGCGCCAAATCGGGATCATGCTCGGCATGGATCAGGGCCAGATAGTCGGCATAGACCTCCAGGGTCCAGCAAGGGTAGAACTTCTCGCCGAAGGCAAAGTGCCGACCAGCTATCGGGGTAAGGCGTTTGTACCGGATGTAATAAGCGATGGAGCGGGGCAACAGCCGGTGGCAGACATACTGCTCGACCATACTGCTGATGTCCTCATCATTGCCGTCCGAGGTATCGGTCAACAGGCTGGGTACATAGATCACCTTGTCGAATAGGGAGCTGTAGAGGTGACTGTTGGCACTCTGATCCGCCAGGTTGGCATCCATCATCTCGCGTCCGGCGATGAAGATGAAGCGGCAGGGGGCGACGGTGATCAGGTTCTTCAGGTTGCTGAGCAGCTCCTCTACCTCTACCTTACGCTGCCGTACCGATTCGTTGAGGCTGCCCCCGCGGCGTGCGTCCGTCTTCTGGTCTATATCGCCCTTGACGGGATTGATCTTGTCCAGCTCGTCGAAGACAAAGATGATGTCCGGGCGCGGCAGGAAGCGGGGAATGCGGCGGTTGGCCTCCAGGATATCCAGGATCAGGGCCTCGGTCTGACGTACATCCAGCGGGTCATAACGGCGGCTACGCTTGCCGACCAGTGGCAAGACGCTGCCACTGGCACCCACATCCACGGTGTCCGTGGCGACGATCCGCTCGCGCGCCAGATTCAACAAGCGGATGACCCGACCGCGTCCGAGCCAAGCCAGCAAGGTCTTGAGGACCAGCACCACCAACAATAGAAACAACAGATGATAAGGGCGCGGTGCATCCAGCTTGTCATGACTAACTTCTTCCCCATGCAGTACCCAATTGACTCCACCATCGATGAGCTTGATGAGCTCAGCGAGTGAAAAGTGGAACCAATCTTCCAAATAGGGCCAATCTTTATCAGACCCTTGTATTGAGTTTTGCCCGCATGCGTAGGCATGGCAATAGACGTCCGTCAACCAGGCATCGATTCCACAGTAGAGTGACTGGTGCAATGCGAGCTCACCGACCGGCAGATGTTCGCAGAGTATGCGTGCGCGGTTCATGTCGCCGTCAAACGTTTTAGCGATACTCATAGCCTCTGATTCCGAGACGGAGATCGGGATCGAGGTGTTGGTCAGCGATTCATCCGCGGAGAACTCCTTGGCGGGGAGTAGTGGTATAAACTTGATTTGAATCCGGTCGTTGGAGCGACTGGCGGCAGTCAGCATTCGATAGTAGTCCACACAAGCCTCCTTCCCCGAACCTCCGCACGGCTTTTGTGGCTCCCACTCCTCGCCGGAAATAACAAGGTCACTGAAAAATGTGTCCTGCAACAGCGTTTCAGTATATTTGTTTGCGGTACGGAACAGATCGTAGAACACCACCGCCAGGATCAGTGTCAACACGGCAAACGAGCAGGTACGCACCAGTGTCGCCAACGAGAATAGCCGAAACGGCTCCCGATAGCTGCCTCGCAGCACATGTACCAGGCCGAACAGGATCTTCTTCGGATCCAGGCCCTCATGTCCCAGATTGATATGGATGGGGATGACCGGGCGGGCCAGCCAACGCCACCAGTTAGGCGGATAGAAGATCGCAAACCGGTGTTTGAAAAACTGATGAGTCAAGGTCACCACGACCAACACGCCTATCAGGGATAGCCCTATTGGGGCCGTCGGTGACACGACCAGCAGGATCAGCAGGACGAAACCAAACACCCAGCGCAGATTTGCCAGTGATACCGATGACACTAAGATACCGATTGGCCAGAAGAAGCGTGGGGCGGTGCGTCCCTGATCCCGGCGTTTGCGGATACGCTGTGCCTGCCGACGATGGAGCCAAAGAAGCCACTTACCCCGCCAGGCCAGGCACCTATTGCTGCAGCGCATCAGGAGGGGGCCAAAGAGGTCCGAACGTTCGCGCAGGTTCAGATGATGGTGACCGTCGGCATAGTCATGCAGCACCTTCTTGACCACACTGGTCTTACCGACGCCGCGATAACCGGTAACCAGATAGCTGCCCGAGCTGTTTTGACTATTGGTCAGCAGGGCCAGGAATTCGGCACACAGCGCCTCACGACCGATGAAGCTGTCGGGACCAGTCTCGCGGCGATAGGGCTCGTGATGAAACCGGAATCGGCGTAGCGGGACAACCCAGCTGCGAAATCGGACTCCCCGTTCGTGCGAGTCGCGTATGAACTTGCCTAGTTCTCCCGAGGAACGAAACCCATAAAATACCGACAAGATGATTACCGCCACGCCGTACCCTGGCTGCCCGGAGCTCACCAAAATAATCCCAAGTGCAATTCCGGCAACAGTCCGCAACCACCTGCACCAGGCGCAATCCCTTAAGTAGAATACCGACAGGATGTCTACCACTACGCCGTGCCATAACCACCCGAAGCTGGTGAAGCTAACCAAGATAATCCCGAACGCAATTCCGAGAACGGCTCGCAACCATCTGTGTAATAGGTTAAGCCATCGTTCGAGGTTCATTTCGAGTCATCCGATGTCCGGTTGCATTTCTTCACATGCAGCATCCTAATCCCGATCTGTTGAAACAACAACAAACCGGCAATCCGGGGTTCCGGGGCAACCCGTCAGGCTCGCCTGTGATCTGGCCGTTGCCCGTGGAAATCGGAAAGCGAGATGCTTGGAGCGCGCCGGCAAAGCGTCACAGCCCGTAGGATGCGGTGAGCGCGGCAGGTCTTACAGGATGGCATCACGCGGAGGCGCGAACCGCATCAAAGCAAT
>NZ_FLUY01000346.1 GCF_900092655.1 Candidatus Thiosymbion oneisti | reverse complement strand
TTTGGAGTGCGCCGGCAAAGCGGCGCGGCCGCATCGAACCTCAGCCACGGGGGATACCAGCGGCGTTGGCCGGGAATCCGGGC
>NZ_FLUY01000711.1 GCF_900092655.1 Candidatus Thiosymbion oneisti | reverse complement strand
ACTCAAACAATGGCACGCACAGCAACCCCAACTGTTTAAAAAAATTCCACGTAATCATCCGGGACCTGACACATAATCATTCATCACTCTCCTACTTGATTATTCATTTGTTAGTGGTTTTTGAATCACGACTAGCATGTAGAATCTGTTTATTACTTTTGGCGATTACATCGAAAAGAAACGCTTTTACTGGAGCAATCACGTGTGATGTTTTTCTAATAAACTCTTCTTTGTGTTGAGCCGCAGTAGAACGTAAAGCATTCCCGAGCATGGCGCTTGTATAATTAGCTTCCTTGCCTTCAAATGCCAGAATGTTCTGCTGAGATTGTCCAAGAAAACTACTCGATATTCTCTCCTCAATTTCATTCAACTCCTGAAATAGATCTAAGAGTTTCCTTCTGGTATCGGGAAAGTACGCGAGTAGATCAATGTATGATGTAGTAATTTGTTCTTCAAGCACTTTTGAGAAGATCTGTATTCTTTTGTTACTTATTGTCTTCCATAGATAATCCCTAACTTCGATTATATCGTATTCCTCCCCAAGCTTTTCGCTGGTTATTACGAATTCCGGCTGCAGTTTTTGATAGAGCGATAATTGAAGGGCTTGCCATCTATCAAGTTTAGTAATAACAGATGCCGCGGCTGACCTAACCAAGTTGGCTTGCTGTGTTTCTCTGGTATCCTGATCTTTTGTCCATGTGATGACAAGAGCTGCAACAGAAACGATAATTGTAAAAGACGTGAGAATATCACCTATTTTTATTGTCCAATCTAGTTGCATAAGCGACTCCTTGTTCAACCGCTAACTGCAATAGACGGTTCTACTGCCGTGTCTAAAATATCTAGATTTAGAGGCTGTCTAAAAACTAACATATTGATTTCAAAGCGGTAGGCTGGGTCGAGGGATGAGACCCAGCAAACCAGGCTTGCTCGTAAACGCTGGGTTTCGTTCCTCAACCCAGCCTACTCCCGACTATATGGCCTACGGCCTTTTTTTAGACGGCCCCTAACCCTGATCCGCAATCGGCCAATAGTCCTTCAGGAACTGCTCCTCATCCCAAGGGCACGACTGCGGGAAGCTGTCATATTTTGTCCGAAGATTGCGTGGATTTCCACAGATTGAAAACGATGTAATCCGTGATGACTTGCGTAGTCTGCGAATACAGAAGGCGGTAGTGGTAAATTTTCGGTGGTGATTAATAGTTAAATGATTTGTTGGGCACGCCGCCGTCCCTGGCGGCTTTGCCCAACCTACGAATCACATGAATCCTCGCAGATCGATTCGCGCCGATTCGCGTGATTCGTAGTTTTCCAAGGTAATGGTTCAGACCCCCACTGCTTTTGCCGTCCGTGGCACTGGATTCCGGCAATCCTTACCGGAATGACGCGGTGGGGTCTGAGCGATTACTTTCCGAAGTATACCGACTGTGGTCGGCGTTAGAAATCGAAGCCCGGATCATTTTTCCCATACTCAATCCGACTGGTGCAGTAAAAGCGTTCACTCGCCCAGGTAGACCTCGATCACCTTGGGATCATTCTGTATCTGGTCCATGGTCCCTTCCGCCAGCACGCGGCCCCGGTGCAGGACGGTCACCCGCTTGGCGATGGCACGGACGAATTCCATATCGTGCTCGACGACGACCACCGAGTGGTTGCCCGCCAAGGACCGGAGTAGCTCCGCGGTACGGTCCATCTCCTGGTGGGTCATCCCGGCCACGGGCTCGTCCACCAACAGCAGGAGGGGGTCCTGCATCAGTAGCATGCCGATCTCTAACCACTGTTTCTGGCCGTGGGAGAGGGCGCCGGCGTCCCGGTAGGCATGCTCCGTGAGCCCAATGATACCAAGCACGTCGTCGATACGATCTCGCTGCTCGCCGGTCAGCTTGGCGAACAGAGTGGGGAACACGCGCTTGTCGCCGGCCATGGCCAGCTCCAGGTTTTCGATCACCCGGTGGCACTCGAATACGGTGGGTTTTTGGAACTTGCGTCCGATGCCGATCTCGGCGATCTCGGACTCGGACAGCTCCAGTAAGTCGATGTTGAGGCCGAAGGAGGCGCTGCCGGAGTCCGGGCGGGTCTTGCCGGTGATGATGTCCATCATGGTGGTCTTGCCGGCGCCGTTGGGGCCGATAACGCAGCGCAGCTCGCCGGCCTCCAGGTAGAAGCTCAGGTCGTCGATGGCCTTGAAGCCATCAAAGCTGAGGTTGAGATCCTCCAGATATAGGAGCTCACCATGGCTGACATCCGGCGCCATGTCCCGCGCCGAATGCATGAGGCCGAATTGGCGATCCCGGCGCATGGCCTTTTGAATTTGCCGCAGGGCCTTCATGGGGTGACATCCGCCGGTTGTGCGGTGGAGCGCTTGCGGCGCGCGAACAGGCCCACGATCCCCTTAGGCAGGAGCAGGGTCACCAGTACGAACAGGCCGCCCAACGCAAACAGCCAGGCCTCGGGCATGACGCCGGTGAAATAGGTCTTGGCGTAATTGACCAGGATGGCCCCCAGCACGGCGCCATAGAGGGTGAAGCGTCCACCGATGGCGACCCAGATCACCAGCTCGATGGAATTGAGCGGCGCGAACTCCCCCGGATTGATGATGCCGACCTGGGGCACATAGAGGGCACCGGCCACGCCGGCCAATGCGGCGGAGAAGCTGAAGATCCAGAGCTTGACTCGTTCGACCCGGTAGCCGAGGAAGCGGACGCGCGCCTCGGCGTCGCGGATGGCGACCGCCACCCGGCCCAGGCGGGAGCTGACGACAAAGCGGCAGGCCAGGTAGCCCAGGGCGAGGGCGGCGGCGGAGGCGAGGAAGAGTCCGATCCGGGTGCCGTCGCTACGCAGGTCGAAGCCTAGAATATCCTTGAAGTCGGTCAAGCCGTTATTGCCGCCGAAACCCATCTCGTTGCGAAAGAAGGCCAGCATCAGGGCATAGGTGAGGGCCTGGGTGATAATGGACAGATAGACTCCCGTGACCCGGGAGCGAAAGGCCAGCCAACCGAAGACGAAGGCCAGCAGCCCCGGCACCAGCACCACCATCAGGGCGGCAAACCAGAATTGGTCGAAGCCGTACCAGAACCAGGGCAGCTCCGACCAGTCGAGAAAGACCATGAAATCCGGCAGCTCCGGATTGCCGTAGACGCCCCGCTCTCCGATCTGCCGCATCAAATACATGCCCATCGCATAGCCGCCGAGGGCGAAGAAGGCCCCATGGCCCAGGCTCAGGATCCCGAGATAGCCCCAGACCAGATCCACTGCCACCGCCAGCAGGGCATAGGTCAGGTACTTGCCTAGCAGGGTGACCGTATAGGTGGACAGATACCAGGGACTCGACGCCGGCACCCACAGGTTCAGGATAGGCACCACAATCGCGACCAAACCCAGCAGGAACAGCATGATCTGCCCGCCGGTGTCGCCTTTCAATGCCCTGATAAACCCCATTTTTCAACCTTCACGCGACGAAAAGCTCGTTTTAAACCTTAACCACTACCCATTTGCGATTACTCCATCACGCCCTTGCGGTTCATCAACCCTCCGCTGCCCGACCGCGCTGCGGGAACAGCCCCCGCGGGCGTTTCTGGATGAACAGGATGATGAATACCAGCACCAGGATCTTGGCCAGCACGGCGCCGGCCCAGGGCTCCAGGAGCTTGTTGGCGACCCCCAGGGTCAGGCCACCGATCAGGGTCCCCCACAGGTTTCCGACCCCGCCGAACACCACGACCATGAAGGCGTCGATGATGTAGGCCTGCCCCATATTGGGGCCCACATTGGTGAGCTGGGACAGGGCGACGCCGGCAACCCCGGCGACACCGGCCCCTAATCCGAAGGTCAAGGCGTCCACCCGCGCGGAGCGGACCCCCATGGCGCGGGCCATGGCCCGGTTCTGGGATACCGCCCGCACCTGTAGCCCCAGGGTCGTGCGTTTCAGGATCAGCAGCAGACCCAGGAAGACCAGGAGGGTAAACAGGATGACGTAGATCCGATTGTAGGTCAGGCTCAGGGCGGGATTGATCTGGAGGGACCCGCTCATCCAGACCGGATTCTCCACTGCCACGTTCTGGGCCGAGATGGTGGTACGCACCAGCTGCTGCAGGATCAGGCTGACGCCGAAGGTGGCCAGCAGGGTCTCCAGCGGCCGACCGTAGAGGAACCGGATCACTAGCTGCTCGATGACTACGCCGAAGGCCCCGGCGACCAGAAAGGCCGCGGGAATGGCAACGAGCAGGGAATACTCGCCGGCGTTAGGCATGGCCTGCTGCACCAGATAGGTGGTATAGGCGCCGAGCATGATGAGCTCCCCGTGGGCCATGTTGATGACGCCCATGACCCCGAAGGTGATGGCGAGTCCGATGGCGGCCAGCACCAGGACGGACCCCAGGCTCAGGCCGAAGAACAGGGTCTCGGCCTTGGCATAGAGCGTGAGCTTGCGCTCGATGTCCGCCAAGGCTTGGGTCGCTGCCGATTTTATCTCCGGGTACTCGTCCTGTTCCCGCAGGGTGGAGAGGCGGTTGCGGACGACCGGCTCCAGGTTGCCCCTAAGCGCCCCTACCGCGGCCAGGCGCACCTTCGCATCCGGGCTTACGAGATCCGTGACGGCAAGCGTCTGTTCCAGGGCCTCGCGCACTGCCGCGTCCTGCTCCAGGTCCAGACGCGCTTGGAGCCGGGGCGCGAGGTTCGGGTCCGGATCGGACATCATTCTCCGCACCGCATCCAGGCGAACTTTGGGCTCTACATGGTCCAGCGCCAGACCTGCGATGGCGGCCCGTAGTTGCCGGCGCAGCTTGTTGTTGATGCCGATTTTCTTTATGTGGTGCCGTCCGGCGTCTCCCAGCGGCTCGCCGCTGAGCACGTCGGTGATTCGATAGCCGTCGGTTCGCCGCTCGGCGTAGACGACGCGTCGGTCGGATTTGCGGTAGAAGAGCCTGCCGCTCAGCAGGGCCGCGAGTGCTTGCGGTGCCCGCTCATCACCGCCAGCGGCGATGGCATCGACGGCGGCGGATTTGACCTTGAAGGAAGGGTCGAGGAGCTGGGTCAGGGACTGTTCGAAGGACGGTGCGGCCTGGGCGGGTTCCCGGGGGGCGTGCCCCTGGGCGGATGCCGGCCCGAGCGCCACCAGGCCCCATCCCAGAAGGAGGATGCGAGCCAGCTGCACCAGCGAGATCGCAAGCCCAAGGTTACAGTAACCTATCCGTGGCAGCGGTCGAGCACCGGCAGCAGCCACGCGCTGATGGATTTTCGGGCTTGAGCGTTCAAGCGGAGAAGGAAGACCCACAACCGCAGGTGGTGGTTGCGTTTGGATTGCGAATGACGAACTGGGCGCCCTGTAGACCCTCCGTATAGTCGATCTCCGCGCCGGTGAGGTACTGCATGCTCATGGGATCGACCAGCAGCTTGACGCCGTCTGTGGTCACTTCGGTATCCCCATCCTGGACCTGCTCTTCGAAGGTGAAGCCGTATTGGAACCCGGAACAACCGCCTCCTTGGATGTAAACCCGCAACATCAGATTGGGATTTCCCTCGTCCTTGACCAGCTGGGCGACCTTAGCTGCCGCCGCAGACGTGAATTCCAGGGGAGTCTCAACAGCAGTTTCTGCACTCATTGGGATATACCTTGAAAATAGTATCGAGTCGTAATATGGGCCATATTAGGCTTTTCCCTAGCTGATTCAAGGGCATCTCGAATATATCAACAGGCCCTAGCAAACCGCCGGGCTCGTGGCCGATCAGTCCTGCACCCTGATCGGTCTGGTACGGGAGAGCCGGTCGTAACAGGTCAGGCGGTCCCGATCGAACAGCATCCACAGCAGGCCGGCACCGGCCGGCGCGAGGCAGAGCGTTGCCCATACCAGTCGCATGAGGGCGTCGCGGGGCTTAAGGGGGGAACCGTCTTCACGTACGAGTCGCAAGTGCCAGGTGCGCATACCGAGCGTCTGACCGCCGCGGATCCAGAAGAACATGAAAAACAGGGCGATCGTTGTAACCAGGTAAAGGCGCAACCCGAAACGGTGGAAGTACTCATCGTGGGGGAAGGGCACGCCCGCGGCGAAATAATAGGGGACGATCAAGAAGGTGACCGCGATCATGAGCACGCCGAGCAGGAGCACCAAGTCGTAGAGCAGGGCGGCCAGACGGCGAAAAACGCCGGGGACGCACGCTTGTGCATCATCGGGGCGTAAATGGAAGCGTCCGGAATCCATCGAAGAGCCGAGGAAAATTATACTGCCACACGGCACAATCCGAGAAAACAAACTATCTGATCCTCGCTATCTCGAACCATGGATGGACACGGATCAACACGGATTGGTCTCCATCCGTGTCGATCCGTGTTCATCCGTGGTTCTCTTTCTGGTTGTTATCTGCACTGACCAACGGTTTTCACA
>NZ_FLUY01000712.1 GCF_900092655.1 Candidatus Thiosymbion oneisti | reverse complement strand
CCAGTTCGGCATAAGTCCGTAGTATTTCATTAACTACTCACGCCCCCCTGAAAAGCTGGATTTTTCAAGGTCCCCTATAGGTGTAGTGACTCTCAGAATGCTGCCATCAGATCAATGATGGTCCCCGGAATAGCGAATACTCCGGTGTCATCGACTTCCGGACCACGTAGCTGTAAACCGGATGCACCGCTTTTACTCAGCCGATCAGCGGCGGCGGTGATTCCAGAGATAATAAAGGGAAAAGAAATGCCGATTACGATTGCATCCCATGGGCGGGGAGGTTTCCGTCGATACGGGTAAACGAGTGCGATGATACCAGCGGATGCTGCATACAACGTACTGACCGTTAGATATTGCCACAATTCAAATGTCAGCAATGGTGATGTGAATCGCTTTGACCAAAACAAAAGAATATCGGGCAAAAGTGCACCGAAAACTCCAAAAAAAAATCTTGTCATTATTTCAATCCGAAAATGGTCTGGGGGTCGATGATGGGAAGCATTTCCGCTTGCAATCCTTGCATCCTGTGCGCCTTTGGTGTGCTAGGCGAAGCTTGGTCACTCTAGGCACTTGAAAGGTGGTTACTATGTAAACTGTTCGCGTGCGACGGAGAGGTCCATCAGATCTAGGACGCCCGTTCCGCCTACGGTTGCATCGCATTTCCGTGGTTATACCCGCGGCATCACGAAGAGCTCCTGCAGGTCTACGTTGAGGTTGGTGGTCATCTTGACCATGCCTGCCTCGACTCGATGGAAGCGCTGCATCAGATAGTCGCGGTAGGTCAGCTCGTAACGCTCGTCGGCAGCCTCTAGGTCCATAGGTTGGGGTGACAGAGGAACCCCAACAAAGATCCCTCCTGCGTTGGGACAAGAATGCGTTCACGCTAGCCCCCGATTGTTGGGGTTCGTTCCTCACCCCAACCTTGTATGTTCTGTTTCTAAGGGAAAACCAAGGATGAGGGATAAAGGGAATTGATGGAGCGTACCTGGGGAAACCGTCCCAACCTACGATGCTACGCTAACCACTTAAGAATTTACCATTACCCGGCTATCCTACCCTAACCTCGGATGCTGAGGTTCCTCCGTCACCCTAATCTCCATATTGCTCTGTTCTCTGCCTTATCCCTCACGATGTTCATCGAGCAGCCGCTTGTATGCGTCCGGATCCTTCTGTTTCAGTCGAACCAGTCGAAACCGAGTTTCTTGTTCGAGATCATCGGGATACTTTTCCTTAATCTTTTCAATGTCAGCCACCATTTTCTTCAGTCGATTGACCTTTTCGTCCTCTTTCCCTTCGGCAAGTGCCAGCACCACCTCGGACAAGACCCCGAGCTGTTTGCCATAGCTGGCTACTTTCTCTACGACCTCTTCCTCAATTCGAGGGTCACCACTAAAGTGAAAATGCGAAGTCAACCGGGTCCCATGGCCTACGTCTACACTGACATCCCTACTTGAAGGTCCCTGAACGTTCAACCAGGGAAAGAACTGCGAAAAAAAAGATGGTGTCATGGAGGCTTCCTTTGAATGTTTTTTCGACCTGCTTTACTTTATCCGCAGATTACGCGGATTTCCACGGATTGTTTCGTTTTTTCGTCTGTGGTGTTGGTCGTTCCTCAGCAACCGATCTTTCCGCGGCCTGTTCGGTGGGCACAGCCTACCCTAGATGCGCGTCCTTTCGTGAATAGATGCATGCCTCGGTCACGATCATATCCAAAGGTACGTCCCACGGGTTCGGTGTCAGCGCCTCCACCCGCTGGCACTCGTGGGCGATGCCGATCAGCCGGGGGCGGCGCCAGTGGCGGCGTCGGCGCAGGTAGGCCAGGGTGCGGTCGTAATAGCCGCCCCCCATGCCCAGCCGGTTGCACCGGGCGTCGAAGCCGACGAGGGGGACCAACAGCAGGTCCAGGGCCCAGGGGAGTCGGACGCGCCGGTTGCGTAGACGGGGCTCGGGGATGCCGAAGCGGTTGTTTGCCAACGGGTCGCCCGGACGGTACTCCAGGAACCAGAGCCTCCGGTGCGGGTGGGGCCGGAGCACGGGCAGGAAGCAGCGCTTGCGACGAGTATGGGCCTGCTGCAACAGGGGGCAGGGGTCGATCTCGCCGTCTGAGCTCCAGTAGACGCCGACGCGGCAGGTGCGCAGGAAGGCGAGCTGCCGGCCCAGGGAACGGGCCAGGGCGCGGGCATGGCACCGTTGTTCGGCGGGACCGAGTGCTACCCGCGCGGCACGCAGGCGGCATCTGAGGGTGCCGGCAGGGGTCATGGAAATGGGAAGCGACATCCCCCGCCGGTGCCGACATGGACCTTTGTTCTTGAACCGGATGGTTCAAGTGGGGGCGGGGAAGTTGGCTTCAGGCTTTCCGCTCCGGGCGGACATGCACAACGGCCTTATTCCTATTGCCCCCAGGGTACGATTTAGGCTCAAGAAAATACCCAGGCCACTCGCGTACACCGCAGGGGATGTCTAAACCGCAGGTTATACCGTTTCGTCCCGCGCGTCCATCTGATGTTGCGTCGCCAGGGCATCCTGATGTTGCGTCGCTAGGGCATCTTGATGTTGCGTCGTCAAGGTATCGCCGAGACGCTTTTGGAGGTCTCCCAGGCGCCGGTCGAGCTCCTGCTCGCTTGGCGTTTTGCTGCTCTGGATCTTAGCCAACTCGTAGGCGATATTCAGGGCCGCCATGACGGCTATCCGGTCGGCGCCCAGGATGCGCCCGGTTTGCCGGATCTTGCGCATCCGCTCGTCCAATAGGCGTGCGGCTTCACGCAGGCCCGCCTCTTCGTCCGGCGCGCAGGAAACCCGGTATTCCTTGTCCAGGATCCGGACCGAGACGGCAATGGGCTCCTCGCTCATAGCTCTTCCTCCATGGATTTCAAACGGGCGATCATGGATTCCACACGGCTGCGGGCCAGCTCCGTCTTTCCGATGAGTTCGGCCCGCTCCGTGACCAGGTGATCTTGGCGCACACGCAACGAGTCGTTCTCTTCTCTAAGGTGACGGCAGGTGAGGATCAACTCTTCTACCTGCCGCTCCAGGGTGTCGAGGTCGAAGTTCGGCACAGGCTATGCTTCCCAAGGGATAACTGGAGGGCACTATAGAAGGCGTCGGCGCTGGGGTCAATTCATTGCGCACCATGCTATGATGAAAAGTGGCCTTCCCGTAGTTTCCGGCACCGGCCCCCAGCGATGCAAGCATCAGATTTTTGTACTCATTATCATGAGCTTAACGAGCGGCTGGCCGTCTCCGCTCTAGGCCCCAGCGCTGCCGAGGCCCACGGTATTCTGTGCGCCATGCTGTGTACCGGCGAGCCGCAGGCGGCGGAGTCCTGGATCGCTGAGCTGCTGGCGGACGCCGCCGCCGATCGCTCGACTGCTGATCCCTCGACCTGGGCATGCCAGCGTTCCTTGCAGGACCTGGCGGCGCGTACCCGGACGGGGATCGCCGACCCGTACCTGGGTTTCACACCACTGCTGCCCGAGGACTCGGCACCCCTGGCGGAGCGGGCAGTGGCTCTCTACGATTGGAGCCGCGGCTTTCTGTATGGCCTCGGGCTAGCCGGGATGGATGTGAGCCAGTTCTCGGGGCCGGTCCGGGAGGTCTGCGACGACTTTGCCGCCATCACCCACCTGGATCTTAAGGATTTGGACGATTCCGAGGAAAATGAGCAGGCCCTGACAGAGCTGACGGAGTTTGTCCGGGTGGCGGTCATGCTGGTTTACGAAGAGCAGTGTCCCGTGGCCGGAGTGGGTCGATGACCGCTGCGGAGTACAAACGTCGCCGCCGGCGGTTGGCCGCTGCCATGAAGCCCGGCAGCATTGCCCTCCTGGCGGCGGCTTCCGAATCGGTTCGCAACCGGGATGTACATTACCCGTACCGCCAGGACAGCGATTTTTTCTATGTGACGGGTTTCCCTGAGCCGGAGGCGCTGGCGGTCTTGGTACCGGGGCGCAAGGAGGGCGAGCTGGTGTTCTTTTGCCGGCCGCGCGATTCCGAGCGGGAGCTGTGGGAGGGCACGCGCGCCGGTGTCGAGGGAGTCCGACAGGATTTCGGGGCCGACGAGGCCCACCCCATCGATAAGCTGGACGAGATCCTGCCCAAGCTGCTGGAGGATCGGGATCGGGTCTACTATCCGGCGGGCGCGAACCCAGCGCTCGACCAGCGCCTGATGGAGTGGGTCAATGTGGTACGGGGCAAGGCGCGCGCCGGGGTGCGCGCTCCCACGGAGTTCATTGTCTTGGAGCGGCTGCTGTCCGAGCAGCGTCTTCTCAAGAGCCAGGCCGAGCTCAAGATTATCCGGCGGGCGGTCCGGATTTCCGCCGCTGCCCACCGCCGGGTGATGCGCCTGTGTCGGCCTGGGCTGTGGGAGTATCAGCTCGAGACGGAGTTCGTCCGGGCCTGTGCCTCCCGGGGGGGGCGTTTCCAGGCCTATCCCCCGATTGTGGGCAGCGGCGCGAATGCCTGTGTGTTGCACTATGTGGACAACCGCCACCGGCTCGAGGACGGGGATCTGGTGCTCGTCGATGCCGGCTGTGAGCTGGCGGGCTATGCCTCGGATATTACCCGCACCTTTCCGGTCAATGGCCGCTTCAGCCCACCCCAGCGGGAGCTCTACGAGCTGGTGTTGGCGGCCCAGGAGGCGGCCATCGCCAAGGCAGTGCCCGGCAACCGCTGGAACCATATTCACAAGGCCGCCGTGCGTACCCTAACCCAGGGGCTGGTGGAGCTGGGGCTCCTCGCGGGCGGCAGGAAGGCAGTTCCCAAGCTCATCAAAGAGGAAAAGTACAAGCCCTACTTCATGCACCGCACGGGCCACTGGTTGGGTATGGATGTCCATGACGTCGGGGACTATCGGGTCGGCGGCAAGTGGCGGTGGCTGGAACCCGGCATGGTGCTTACGGTGGAGCCCGGACTCTATATCCCGGCGGATCGCACCGAGGCCCCCGCGCGCTATCGCGGCATCGGCATCCGGATCGAGGACGATGTCCTGATTACCGCCGAGGGCAATGAGGTTCTGTCCATGCACGCGCCTAAGACAGTCGCGGATATCGAAGCTTGCATGAATGGTGAATGAGGAAAACTACGAAATGGCATTGAGTGTCCGCAACATTCATCATTCAGATCGTGAGGTTGAAAATTGAATGAGCTACGACCTAGTCATCGTCGGCGGCGGGTTGGTCGGGGGCAGCCTGGCCTGCGCCTTGGCCGAGACCGGCTTGCGGCTGTGTGTGGTAGAGGCCGTGCCGCCGCGGTCGGAGGCCCAACCGAGCTATGACGAGCGGGTCATTGCCCTGTCCTGGGGCAGTCGTCGCATCTTCGAGGACATCGGCCTGTGGGAGACGATCGTGGCGGGGGCGGAGCCGATCCGGCAGGTCCATGTCTCCGACCGGGGTAGGTTCGGCTTTACGCGGCTGGATCATCGCGAGGAAGGGGTGGCGGCCCTGGGCTATGTGGCCCCGGCACGGCGGCTCGGCCAAGCCATCCAGGATGGTCTGGCCGGGGTGGAGATGCTGTGTCCGGCGCGGTTGCTGGGGGTTCGGGTCCAACGGGAGCGGGTCGCTTTGGAGGTGACCGTCGGCAATACTTCGAGGCTCCTTGAGACGCGCTTGCTGGTGGCCGCCGACGGCGGCGATTCCTCCGTTCGCGGGCGTCTTGGACTGGCCGTGCGGGAGCACGGGTATGGCCACGACGCCTTGATTACGACGGTGACGCCCGAACGGCCCCGACCTGGGGTGGCCTTTGAACGCTTCACCGAGACCGGACCCCTGGCCCTGTTGCCTATGACCGAAGGGCGTTACTCCGTGGTTTGGACCATGCGAGAGGGCGAGGCAGCCGGGTTGCTGAACCTCTCCGACCGGGAATTTCTGGCCGGCCTGCAGGGCCGCTTCGGGTATCGGCTGGGGAAATTTACCCGGCCTGGACGGCGGCTGACCTACCCCCTCAGGTTGATACTTGCCCGCGAGCCGGTGGGCCGGCGCCTGGTGCTTGTCGGCAACGCGGCCCACACCCTGCACCCGGTGGCCGGCCAGGGCTTCAATCTGGGCCTGCGAGACGTGGCGGCGCTCGCCGAGGTGTTGGTCCAAGCCGCACACGCGGGTGACGACCCCGGAGGCGATCGGACGCTGGACGCATACCGTCGCCTGCGCGGTTGGGATCAGACCGCGGTAGTCGCGGCTATCGACGCCCTGGCCCGGATATTCGTCAATCCCTGGCTCCCCGTGCGTTGGGCCCGTGGTTTGGGCCTGCTGGGCCTAGGGCTGTCCCCTGGGCTGCGCCATTTGGTCGCGCGGCACTTCATGGGTCTTGCGGGGGGAAGCCAGCCATGGTTCGCGCGTGGCCTGCCGTCGAGGACAGGGCGATCGAATAATACTTGACGCCACCGGATCGCCCTGGTGGACCGGGTAGTGGTAAATTTTTAAGTGCCAGAGTATAGTAATCGACTTGACTCAAATTTAGCCAAAGAGTTTAGGTTATGATTGCCAAAACTAAAGTACATACTTGCCGCAAATGTCACGGCAAAGAACTCACCAAAAATGGCACCAATGCGTGCGGCAACCAGCAATATCATTGTAAAACCTGTGGCGCCTACGGCGTACTTGAGCCCCGAGAACGCTATACGGAAGAGGAGAAGGAACTCATTCTAAGGGCTTATCAAGAACGACCGAGCATGCGTGGGATCGAACGGAGTTATGGGGTCTGTCGCCAGACCTTGAGTGCCTGGTTAAAAAAGAGCCGAGCAGCTTCCATCCCTTGAAGCAACACCTGTACCTGTTGATCCGGAACCAATACCGGTGTTGGAAGAGGCTGGCCCTGGATTTTTCGACCCGGTGCCCGTAAGGTACAGTCTTTGATCGCCTTCACGAGCCCGGAGACTGGCCGGGGATCCTCTGAACTCGACACCCTGAATCGCGGAGGGCGAAAGGGGAAAGCCTAGGGGGCGTTCTCAATTGAGCTGAATCCTCATGAAAATCAAGCATATCAGGCCCATGCAGCAGCGGCTACGAGTTTCCAAGACACTCCGCGGCACGGAGCTTCTGCGTTCCCACGCGGCGCGTGGGAACGAGAGAAACGATCTGATCCTCGCTATCTCGAACCACGGATGGACACGGATCAACACGGATTTGTCTCCATCCGTGTCGATCCGTGTTCATCCGTGGTTCTCTTTCTGGTTGTTATCTGCACTGACCAACGGTTTTCACA
>NZ_FLUY01001483.1 GCF_900092655.1 Candidatus Thiosymbion oneisti | reverse complement strand
GTGGACACACTCGACCTGCAGGCGTTGGGCTTTACCAATACCGAGGATGATCTCACCGCGGGTCAGCCGGCGTTCGAGCCGGCCCTGCTGCTCAAACTTTATCTTTACGGTTATCTCAAGCGGGTGCGGAGTTCCCGGCGTTTG
>NZ_FLUY01001877.1 GCF_900092655.1 Candidatus Thiosymbion oneisti | reverse complement strand
GATGCGGTCGCGCCGCTTTGCCGGCGCACTCCAAAGCAGTCCGGAATCCATAAAGAGCCTAAAAATTTACCACTACCGCAAATTGTGTTCGTTACGGACGGCGAATTTCGGATTTATCGGCTGCATGGGAAAGTAGGGTCGGATGCCACCGGTGGAGGCGTCAGCAGGTGTGGGAGAGTCTTCTGATGTTCAAGCCTTGGAATCCGCGCGTCGAAGCGCCTGCCGCTACGGCATCTTCCAAACCAGGCAAGCGTCTCGATCTACCCCTGGCTGCGACGGCGGCCTG
>NZ_FLUY01000714.1 GCF_900092655.1 Candidatus Thiosymbion oneisti | reverse complement strand
CACCTTGAAAAATCCACTTTTTCGGCGCGTTTTGTAAGTAGTTGATGAACTGCTTACAGGCTTATGCCGAGCGGGGTCAAAAGCGCGGGCAATTCCCTGCGATTCGCCCTGCTTTGTGGCCTGTTCGACCAGTCTTTGGCCGATTCAGGCGACAGCAGATATACCTTCCCTGTCTTTGGTGAGCTGCAGGTAGCGCATCAGGTTGTCGGTCAGGTTCATCAACCCGATCTTGACCTTGGCCGGCGCCAAGCCAATGGTGCGGATGAATTTCCCGCCCAGGCGGTTTTCCTGAAATCCGAAGACGTGCTCGACTCGGGAGCGAACCTGGGAGCGGGTGCGGTTGTTTGCCTGCTGCTCGTCAGTCAGCGGTCGATTACGCTGGCCCTTTTCGCAGCGCTGGCTTTTATAGCCAGCATCCTGCAGAACTTCCTCCGTCTCCTCACGGCGGTAGGCGCTGTCAGCCCAGACCCCCGGAGCCACGTTGTCGGGATCGACCAGATCGTCGAAGACCCGGCTGTCATGCACATTCGCCGGCGTCGTCACAAAGCGGCGAATGAGTTTATGCTCAACATCAACACGGATGTGGTGCTTGTCGCCAAAGTAGCGTTTGCCGCGCTCTCCCGTCCAGCGTCCAGCCACGTCTTTTTGGGCACGCTTGGCCTCACGCCAAGCTGCCACAACCTCACCCGACTTGATCCGGCGATTCTGCGCGCGAGGATTGCGTTGGATCGGCACCGCGACGATGGAGGCATCCATGAGCTGTCCGTGCTTGGCTTCGAACCCTGCCGCTGCCAGAAAGTCCTCAAAGCGGTCGAACCGGGTCTCGAGCAGTCCCAGTTCTTTGAGCCGCTCGCGGAAACGCCACACGGTGGTCGCATCGGGAACCTCGTCCGCGATGCCCAAACCCAAAAAACGCGCAAACCAGAGCCGGTCACGGAGCTGATACTCCACCTGCTCGTTGGCTCGGTTGTAGCGGGTCTGCAACACCAGTATCTTGAGCATCAAGACCACATCGAACGGCTTGCGACCCGCGTTGGATTTGCGTTCCTTCTCGTGCACCGGCTCCAACAGCGCACGAAACTTGTCCCAGGGAATCGCAGCGGTCAGTCGCTCCCGCGGGTCACCGAGCTTGCTGATGCTCCGTAACCGGTTTTCAATGTCGAAGAAGCTGCGCTGGCCCATGGTTC
>NZ_FLUY01001559.1 GCF_900092655.1 Candidatus Thiosymbion oneisti | reverse complement strand
CGGGAGCCCAGGGTACACCAGGTCATCAGTGAGCTATTGGGGGGCGCTATCGAGCCCGGACTCGCCCCGCCCAGCGAGGACGATCAGCTCTATGTGCAAGACCTGGGACTCATTCGCACCCGCCCGCAAGTTGAGATCGCCAATCCCATCTACCGGGAGATCATCCCACGTGCTTTGACCTGGATTACCCAGACCCGAATCCCGCAGGAAACCGCCTGGTATGTGGGCCAGGATGGACGCCTGGATTTTCCCAAGCTACTGGATGGTTTCCAGCACTTCTTTCGGGAAAACAGCGAGATCTGGATCGAACGGTTCGACTACAAGGAGGCCGGACCCCAGCTCTTGATGCA
>NZ_FLUY01000718.1 GCF_900092655.1 Candidatus Thiosymbion oneisti | reverse complement strand
CCGTCTCCTTTGGTTTTCGGCCTGGCCGCTCGGCGCATGATGCGCTCGACGCGGTGCAGGAAGGCGTGAGGGACGGACTGAACAGCGTGTACGATGCCGATCTCAAAGG
>NZ_FLUY01000720.1 GCF_900092655.1 Candidatus Thiosymbion oneisti | reverse complement strand
GCCGGAATCCAGGGCCAGGGATGGCAAAACGGTGGAGTTCAAAGCATTAGGTCGCATTTAAATTTAACCACTACCCTATGATGGAACCCTGCGGATTCAGATCGACCCGGATGGGGTGATCTATGCCTTGAAGACCGGAGAAATCCCTCCTTTATCAGGCTTTTCTGAACAACCGTATGGTTATCCTCTTAAGGGTTTCGAGGAAAACAGCGTAATATTTACCTCGTGTTTGGATGAGATACGGAAGAGATGGGAAAAGATCTACAAGCTCGCAGCAAATCGGGAATGGTCTACTTCCGTCCCCTCCGACACTGATTTCATTTTGTGTTTGGATAGGTTGCAGGCAAAGAAAGCGGCGGAATCTCGAAGATAGCCTATGGAATAGATGCTGTAATCCCGGAGCCTCGGAGAATGATACATGAATATAATCTGCTTGAGGGCACCTCTCTCTGGCTCCCACGCTCCAGCGTGGGAGCAAGTCCGGACGCTCCAGCGTCATGAAACTTTGGCCGCTGGAGCGGCC
>NZ_FLUY01001065.1 GCF_900092655.1 Candidatus Thiosymbion oneisti | reverse complement strand
ACCCAGGACGGCGCGATCAAACAGGTCATCATCGAGATCCAAAAGGCCAAGTTCGCCGCCGACATCATGCGCTTTCGCCGTTATCTCGGGGAACAATACAAGCAAGGATTCACGCTCGAAGGAGACAGCAAGGTCCAAAAGGCTATCCCCATCATCAGCATCTATTTCCTGGGGTATCAACTCAAGCACGTGAATGTGCCGGTCATCAAGGTGCTCAGAAACTACTATGACGCCGCCACCGGGCAAGCAATCTCCGCGCGGGAGGAATTCATCGAGAGCCTTACCCACGATAGCTTCGTGATTCAGATTCCCTACCTGGGGCCGGAATACAAAACGGCCGCGGAACGACTCTTGGCCGTTTTCGACCAACACCTGATAGTATCGGGTGACGAGCATATCCTGAATATTGATGAGGCTGCCTATCCGAAAGAATATCGACCGGTAATCCGCTGGTTGAATCGGGCCATCACCGAGCCGGAGATAAGACAGACCATGGACGTGGAGGATGAGATCCTGGCGGAGCTGGAGGATATGGAACGACAGATCGCGGGAATGGGCCAGGCCCTGGAGGAGAAGGACAAGACTCTGGAGGAGAAGGACAAAACTCTGGAGGAGAAGGACAAGGCCCTGGAGGAGAAGGACAGGGCCCTTAAGGAGAAGGACAGGGCACTGGAAGAAAAGGACAAACTGATTGCGGAGCTACGACAATTAGGTAGTGGGTAAGCTCAAAGTGGGGACCGAGCCGACAACTGACAGTGGTTGCCGGTTGCAGGGAGCCACTTGGATCTGAACGCGCCGTAACCCGACAGCCAAGGAAAACCACGAATCACGCGAACTTTCGCGGATCGATTCGCGTTGATTCGCGCGATTCGTAGTTTTCCCTGAAGCCGGCGTCAACCCCCGGCGAGCATCATGCTCATCATCAGCTGGTTGAGCCGACCCACGAAGGCGGCGGGGTCATCGAGCTGTCCGCCCTCGGCCAGCTGGGCCTGATCGAACAGGATCATCCCTAAGTCGTTGAAACGGGACTCGTCCCCCTCGGCCTCCAGGCGTTTCACCAGCGGGTGATTCGGATTGACCTCCAGGGTCGGTTGGGTGTGGGGGGCCTCCTGACCCACGGATTTGAGCACCCGGGCCAGGTTAGCACTCATGTCATACTCTCCCACCACCAGACAGGCAGGGGAGTCCACCAGCCGGGTACTCACCCGCACCGCGGCGACCCGCTCCCCCAGGCCCTTCTTGAGCCTCTCCAACAGCTTGCCGTGCTCACCGGCCGCTTTCTCCTGCTGCGCCTTCTCTTCCTTGTCCGCCAGGTCGCCCAGATCCAGATCGCCCTTGGTAACCGACTGTAGGTGCTTACCCCGGTACTCGGTCAGACCGCTGACCAGCCACTCGTCCACCCGGTCGAACAACAGCAGCACTTCCAGTTCCTTCTTGCGGAAGACCTCCAGGTGCGGACTGTGGCGCGCTGCCGCCGGACTGTCGGCGGTGATGTAATAGATCTTGTCCTGGCCCTCCTTCATCCGCTCGATATAGGCGTCCAGGGTCTCGGTCTGGGCCTCGCCCTCGGTCGCCGTGGTCGCGAACCGCAACAGGCCGGCAATGCGCTCGCGATTGCCGTAGTCCTCCGCCGGCCCTTCCTTGAGCACGGTACCGAACTCCTTCCAGAAGGTCTGGTAGTCATCCGGCTTATCCTTGGCCATGGACTCCAACAGGCCCAGGATGCGCTTGGTGTTGGCTTGGCGGATGGTGTCGATCTTGCGGTTGTGCTGCAGGATCTCGCGCGAGACATTGAGCGGCAGGTCGTCGGAATCCACCACCCCCTTGACGAAGCGCAGATAGCGGGGCATGAGCTTGTCCGCCTCGTCCATGATGAAGACCCGGCGCACGTAGAGCTTGACGCCGTGCTTCTGCTCCCGGTCCCAGAGGTCCCAGGGGGCCCGCTTAGGCAGATACAACAAGGCGCTGTATTCGTTGGTGCCCTCCACCCGGTTGTGGGCCCAGGCTAGGGGCTCGTCGAAGTCGTGGGAGATGTGTTTGTAGAAATCCTGGTACTCGCTGTCCTCGATCTCGGACTTAGCGCGCATCCACAGGGCCGTGCCCTGATTGACCCGCTCGTACTCCGGCGCCTGCTCCGCGTCCTGCTGTTTGTCTTTGTCCTTGTCCTCTGCATCGGGCATGGCCTCCTTGCGCATCTCCACCGGCAGGGCGATGTGATCCGAGAACTTGCCGATGATGCTGCGCAGGCGCCAGGCATCGAGAAACTCCTGCTCGTCCTCCTTCAGGTGGAGTATCACATCGGTGCCCCGCCCCGGCTTATCCACCGTCTCCAGGGTGTAGCTCCCCCGCCCGTCCGACTCCCAACGCACCCCGTGCTCGGGGCCCAGACCGGCGCGCCGTGAGACCAGGGTCACCTTGTCCGCGACGATGAAGGCGGAATAGAAGCCTACCCCGAACTGGCCGATGAGCTGACCATCCATGCTCTGGTCGCCGGTCAGCTGCGCGACGAAACGGCGGGTCCCGGAGCTGGCGATGCTGCCGATGGTCTCGGTCACCTCCTGGCGGCTGAGGCCGATGCCGTTGTCCGAGACCGTCAGGGTCCCGGCCTCCTTGTCCAGCTCTACGCGGACCCGCAGCTCCGGATCCTCTTCGAGCAGCCCCTCCTCGGTCAGGGCCTCGAAGCGCAGCTTCTCGGCCGCGTCCGAGGCGTTGGAGACCAGCTCCCGCAGGAAGATCTCCTTGTTGGAGTAAAGGGAGCGGACGACCAGGTCCAGGACCTGACTCACTTCGGCCTTGAATTCCAGGGTTTCCTTGTGTGCTTCTAGGGTCATGTTTCTGCTATCCCCTTATCAAATCAAACAAAAAGTCATGTGCGGCACGGACATGAAAGGATACAATGTAGCCTGAAAAACCCTCCGGTAGGAGGGCCGGGATTCCCGCTCAGGATCGCTCCCGTTACGCCCGTCTTGCCGCGAGCTCGCGCGTCGGGCCGGTCCTGAACCGGCCCTTAAAATCATGCACGTATCACCCTGTGGGCGATGGGAGGGCGGCTGCGCCTAATGTAGGGTGGGTTGCGCCCACCCAGGGCAGTGGCCTGTGTCTATACCTAATGGTTGTGCCCACCATTGCCGGAACCGCACGTCCTGCACGTGGGGATGAATGTAGTCTCAACACACACAAATCAAGGGCTTTGTGAGATGGATGCGAAAATCATCGCTACCCGGCCGTTCGACGGCCAGCGCCCCGGCACCTCCGGTCTGCGCAAGAAGGTCAAGGTCTTCCGGCAACCCGGCTACCTGGAGAACTTCGTCCAGGCCATTTTCGATACCAGGGCAGACCTCAAGGGCGGCGTGCTCGTCCTGGGCGGTGACGGCCGCTACTACAACCGCCACGCCATCCAGATCATACTGCGTATGGCCGCCGCCAACGGCATGAGCAAAGTACTGGTCGGCCAGGGCGGCATCCTCTCCACCCCCGCCGCTTCCTGCGTTATCCGCAAGTACCGGACCCAAGGCGGCATCATCCTCTCGGCCAGCCACAATCCCGGCGGCCCGGACGCAGACTTCGGCATCAAGTTCAATACCCCCAACGGCGGCCCGGCCCCGGAGACGGTCACCGAGGCCATCTACGCCCGCACCGGCGAGCTCGACAGCTACCGGACCCTGGAGGCGGCGGACCTGGACTTGGACCGCCTCGGCGAAGTCAAACTCGGCGATATGACCGTGGCGATCATCGACCCGGTGGCGGACTATGCCGACCTGATGGAGTCCCTGTTCGACTTTACCGCCATGCGCCGGCTCTTCGATTCCGGGGCCTTCAAGATGCGCTTCGATGCCATGCACGCCGTCACCGGCCCCTATGCCATCGAGATCCTGGAGAACCGGATCGGCGCCATGCCGGGCACCGTGATGAACGGCAAGCCCTTAGAGGACTTCGGTAAGGGCCATCCCGATCCCAACCTGGCCCACGCCAAGGAGCTGGTAGCCATGACAAAAGGCGCGGACGGGCTCGACTTCGCCGCCGCCTCGGACGGTGACGGCGACCGCAATATGATCCTGGGTAAGGACTGCTTCGTCACCCCCAGCGACAGCCTGGCGATACTGGCGGCCAACGCCCATCTGATCCCCGGCTATCAGGACGGTATCGCGGGTATCGCCCGCTCCATGCCCACCAGCCAGGCCGCGGACCGGGTGGCCGAAGCCCTCGGCATCACCTGCTTCGAGACCCCGACCGGCTGGAAGTTCTTCGGCAATCTGCTCGACGCCGGGCGCATCACCCTGTGCGGGGAGGAGAGCTTCGGCACCGGCTCGGACCATGTGCGGGAGAAGGACGGCCTGTGGGCAGTGCTGTTCTGGCTCAACCTGCTGGCGGCCCGCAAGCAACCCGTCGCCCGGATCGTCAGGGAACACTGGCACGGCTTCGGGCGCAACTACTACACCCGGCACGACTATGAAGCGATGGACGCCCAAGCCGCCGGTGACCTCATGGACCACGTGCGCCGTCTGCTGCCCGACCTGCCCGGAACCAAGCTCGGCGACTACCGGGTCGAATACGCCGACGACTTCGCCTACACCGACCCCATCGACGGCAGCCGCTCCGGAGGCCAGGGCCTGCGCATCGGCCTGGAAGGGGGCTCGCGCATCATCTACCGCCTCTCCGGCACCGGCACCCAGGGTGCCACCCTGCGCGTCTACCTGGAGTTCTTCGAGCCGGACGCCGCCAGGCACAACTGGGAGACCCAAGCGGCCATGCGGCCGCTCATCCTCGTCGCCCGCGAGCTGGCCCAGATCGAGGCCCGGACCGGACGCACCGAACCGGACGTCATCACCTGACCACCGCGTATGTAGGGTGGGCTGTGCCCACCGACTCAGGTGGATGGTAGTGCTCAATAGGTAGTGATCGTGTAGTCATCCCATCGAAGAAGGAAAAGGCTCAGCTCGTAGATTGGGCAAAGCCGGTAGGATGTGGTGAGCGCCTGCCTACCGCCCCAGGGACGGGGCAGGTAGGCAGCGAACCGCATC
>NZ_FLUY01000843.1 GCF_900092655.1 Candidatus Thiosymbion oneisti | reverse complement strand
TGCCGGAATCCAGGGCCAGGGATGGCAAAACGGTGGAGTTCAAAGCATTAGGTCGCATTTAAATTTAACCACTACCCAA